>JBJOMA010000170.1:0-4269 GCA_046052625.1 Bacteroidota bacterium | reverse complement strand
GGATTTTTTTACCTTTGCGCCACGATTGACCGATGGTGTAATGGTAACACTGCAGATTTTGGTTCTGCCTTTCTAGGTTCGAATCCTAGTCGGTCAACAAAATTTCTCCTAAAGCCCTGATTATCAATGGTAATCGGGGCTGCTTTTTTGGCAGGGGAATGTATAGGGGTGGCAACGTTCATCCCGGTCTCAGAAAGGTTTTCCCTAATCATTTTGCAGCCTCTGCCAACGTGCCGGGTTTGATTTCAGATGCAGGATCGTAAGCTCAGGGTACTGAGCACGAATATCATCATGTGTGGTCCCTTTGCCGCCCTCCTCAATATTGAGTTTTCGAAATCTCCCCCAAACTGGACGCTACATGAGGATTCTCCGTCATGTGCCCGGATTTAAAATAATATTGCCTCCTCCTGCGTAAAGTATCGGTGAATCATTCTTTCTGAATCGCCAACTAATTTAACTCCGGATCATGACTTCTTCATTTCATATCCCTCTACGGAAGGCATCGGCATGGATTTCCGTCGCAATCCTGTTGTACTTCCTTTCGACTTCAATGATCGCTTCCGGCAATGCATGGTCCATATACCTGACATGACTGCTTCCTAAAAGTGTCTGAGATAGGTGATGTCAGTTCCTGCCCATCATGATTTCTTTTATTCACCAGACCGACGAGATCAAAAGTAAAATACAACTCCGCAGTTTGTTTGCGCCCGTTACGACTACGTTAGCTACTAGGATCGATCCACCGCTTCGATTTGGAGATGACTCTTCGTTATAGGACTGGAATGAGGACGCCTTTTAAAAAGGGAACTCAGCGCAAGAAATTCAAGAAAAATGGAATAGCTTCGAGTGAGGCCATTACAGTGGATTCGCTGTTTTCAATTATGCACTATCTTTATACATGATCCGACAGCTTTCCCGGTCCGAACTACAAATAGTCCATGACCTTGCTCATGAGATTTGGCCGCTCGTCTATTCGAAGATGATCTCTTCCGAACAGATGACTTTTATGCTTAAGTGGATGTACGGTCTTGAGAATCTGACTGCCAAGTTCGACCAAGGGAGCCTTTTTTATACGTATCAGTCAGACGGTCTAAACATAGGATACCTCCACCTGGAGCCGGTCGATGCGCAACTCGTAAAAATCCAAAAGGTCTATGTACACCCCGATCATCACGGAAATGGTATTGGAAGGGACCTTTTGCTTTTCTCGGAAGTGACTGCACGACAAACCGGACACAACACGCTTGAATTGCAGGTCAACCGCGGGAATCCTGCCGTGAAGTTCTATCAGCGAGTTGGTTTCTCCATTGTCGATGAGCAGGACTTCGATATCGGCAATGGCTATTTCATGAACGATTATGTGATGCGTAAGAAAGTCGAATAGCGGGGTAATACAACACGTCACTCCACTCGGCTTCGTACAATCAACCGGAAAGCACTGTGTAGTTCAGTACTGGTACGGATAATCCCGAAAAGAAGACTCAGCGATTGGCCTCTGCATACGAGGCCATGGCTGCATGCAGTCGATCTAACAGTCGGTCGAATTCCAATGTTTGACCTGTTGTTTTCGACTTCGCCTCCAGCGCATGATCGTAGGCGTTCATGTTTTGGGCATCCGTCTGCGAAATATCGGCACCCTTCGAAAGCAACAGCTGCACGATTTCATCATGGCCGGATTTCGCTGCTGTGATGAGCGGCGAAGTGAGATCCCTGGCCGGGAAGTTCACGTCTGCACCAGCGTCAATCAGCAGCGCCACCAATTTACTGTCACCGTTCTTGCAGGCCAGCAGCAGTGGTGTACGTCCATCCGTGAAGTATACATCCAAGTCCGGCTTTTTTTCCAGCTGCTTTTGAATCGTCGAATGGTCGCCTGCGATAATTGCGGTAGCCAGTGCTCCTCCCGGCTCGGTTGCCCGAATAGAAAAGGAGAACAGCATGGTGCAAATGACTAAATGGAAAATCCTCATGGCAATGGCAGATTTTAAGTTCAGCGTATCGTTTTCCGACCTCTTCGGGCCTCCTCGAATACTACCACTTTAGTAGACCCCAAGGATTCAAATTGGAACCTTTTCTTACAAAAGGGATCAAAGCCTGCTTGTTTCGCTTCCGCGTGGTCACCGTTTGGGAATTATGCGCACCCTTGAAACACGATCCAGCCCGCATTCTTATGATTCCACTGGTAATCGTTCGCTTAAACGCTTAATGCGATTTCTTTCGCTACTGCGGCACCTGTTTCCGCAGCCCCTTCCATGTATCCCTGGAACCAAAGACTTGTGTGCTCCCCCGCGAAAAACAGGTTGCCCACTCGTTGCCCTTCCGCGCCCATGATAGTCGTCACTTGTCCCACGCACCAGCAGGCATAACTACCCAATGTCCAAGTATTAGAAGGCCAGTGGATGAGTTTGGCGATCCCGTTGTATTGTGCAGCTGTTCCGGGCCACATCGCATCCAGTTGGTTCAGCATGACTTGTGTCTGCGACAAGCTTAGGTTGCTTCCCTGATTTCCGCCCTGAAAAACAGTGTAACTTCCGTTAACACCGGTCTGCATGCGTGTGCCGTCCCAACCGGTCTGTATGAACTGCGACGGTTGTCCGGGCGAACCGTTGGTGAAAACCCCGCCGGAGTGCCCATAGTCCCGCCATTTCTTCCCGGTGAAACCCAGAAGCAGTTTCGCATTGGTGCCATAACCCAATTGTTGGATGGCATTTGTCTTCCAGGCAGGTAGCTGCAGATCATTCAGGTTGACTTGGCGCAGCAGCGTGAAGGGGATGGTGATTACACAGATGTCGGCCGTTACCGCAGTACCTGTCTGAAACCGCAAGACATATTGTCCGGTTGCATTGAGCGAGATGCGGGTCAGCTTACGTTGGAATTGGATCTGTCCGGAGATTGCGCCGGCCAGCCGATCTGTGATCTGCTGATTGCCGCCCTGCACCTTGAAACGTTCGTCACTCAATCCGAAAATATCGTAACTGCTGTTTCCGGGATTGATGGTGAAAAGAAATAGGAAGTTGATTGCGGATTGGTCATTCACCTCGCGACCGTATTCTGTCAGGTACGCCTGCTCAAGACCTTTGCGAAGAAATAACGTATTAGGCATGCCGATCCGGTCGAAGTACTGACTGATGCTCATCGAATCGAACAGACTTACCGCCGGTGTGTAATTGGAGTAGTCGAAATTCGTCGGAAGTGACTGGATGTCTCCTGCGATGGTTGCCGCATACGGCTGGAAGGCTTGTATCACTTCCGCTTCGGTGTAGTGCCTGCCGTCGATATAAAAAGTGTCGTTCAGCAGACCGGATTCGGCGGCGTCGTCGGTGTCCAACAGGGTAAGACCGAATTCCGCCGCGAGAGCGCGCATGTGCTTGTGACCGGTATCGATGAATTCACCGCCGCACTCCGTGTAGGTCCCGTTCGCAAGAAAGTTCTGCCTGGTCAGGACGCGTCCGCCGGTGCGAGCAGATCCTTCATAGATGGTAGCGGTGATGCCGCGTTTCATCAACTGGTAGGCGCAATTCAATCCTGCAATTCCTGCTCCGATAATTGCAATAGTCGGCTGCGGACCTCCCGCACGCTTGTGCAGGTCTTCGGGCAACGAAAAGTCATCCTCCTTTGCGCATCCGGGCAGGAGGGCTGTGAGTCCGGTGAAAAGCGCTGCTTTTGAAACGTCGCCGATGAAACGTCGCCGGCTGTACTCGGAACGCACACGGCTTACTTGCTGCAACAGTTCTTCCATTCCGGGCGCATCGGGTTGTCGGCTGACCTCCGACAGGAGGTATGCTTTTCGGATACTGCGTAAAACGGGCGATTTCGAAGCTGGCATATTGAAATTTCTTGTTGAATAGATATAATATAATGTGAAAACGAAGGGAAATCAAGTCAATACCGCTGATCGACCTTTAGCGGATGAGATATTCCAAAAGAAGATGCGAATTCTCACTGGCAGGACTTGATTTGGCGTTTTTATTGATCGATCCTTACCTTGTCAACATGTGCCAGGTTAGCGATAAAATCAAATTCTGTACCTGCGATCCGGAACACTTCGATCCGGAGCGGCATCACTGGATTTTCCAAAGACTGGGTGAATATGAATCGGCAATGACCATCGTCGGCACCTACATGCTGCCGATACTTGGTGATGACACCATGGCGCAGCACAATGAGGAGGTCGTAGGGAAAAGAGTCAACGAGCCGGATGCATTCGACATCGATCTTGAGCCGAAGGAGGGCGATCGGTTGCTGGTAGTCCTGGTTTGTGACGAACACTTC
>JBJOMA010000169.1:0-3024 GCA_046052625.1 Bacteroidota bacterium | reverse complement strand
GAAAGTAGCGACCAAAAACGGGGACCTCTGGAGAAAACCCGAATGATCCTTACCGGATCGGTAAGGATCCATCCCAACTGCTCTCTTCTCAGCCCCGCATAACGTGTCAGCCCTTTTCGACCATAGCCGGATACGCTTCGACGTGTTACGGGATCGTGCGTTCAATCTGCGTTGGGCGGAAGTTCACCAGGATTGTATCCCGCTCACAGCGGCCGATCCGGATTTCCCCTGTGCTCCCGAGATCAGCACCGCCATCGAACGTTTTGCGCGCGACCGCTACTTCAGTTACGGGCCGCCCGAGGGACATGCGTTCTTCCGGGAAGCCATTGCCGATCATTACCGCGAAAAACGGAATGTCGACATCACTCCCGCAAACGTCATGGCGTGCGACAGTGCAGCGTTCGGCATCCGGGTAGTCTGCCAGACGCTGCTCGGTTCCGGTGACGAAGCCATCATCTTGGATCCCGTCGACTTCCTGTTCAGGTACAGCGTAGAGCAGGCAGGAGCCGAACCCGTAGAATGGTCCCTGCCGGTGAACCCGGAAGAATCGCCCGATTTCAACCGGCTGGAATCGTTGATCAACCGAAATACCCGTCTCATTTGCCTTTGCAACCCGGTGAATCCGACCGGAAGGGTTTTCTCGCGCAAAGAGCTTGAAACGATCGCTAGAGTCGCTGAACGTCATGGTCTGACAATCCTTTCCGACGAGATCTGGAGCGATATCGTATTCGCACCGTCAACCTATGTAAGCATCGCATCCTTGGAAGAAGCAAGGATGCGTACGGTCATCGTAACCGGTTTCAGCAAGTCGTATGGACTGGCCGGACTGCGGGCCGGAGCGATCATCTCTGCAGACGCAACAGTTTTTGAAAAGATTCTTCACACCTCCGAGCATCGGTTTACCGTTCACGGTTCCGGCGTAATGGCACAAGTCGCGGCTACTGCGGCTTTGCGGGAGTCCAGCTATTGGCTGGAGGAATTCCTGGAGCACCTGACGAAAATGAGGGAATTCGTGGCAGGTCGATTCAACGAACTGCCGGGCATCAGTTGCAAACTGCCGCAGGGATGTTACGTAGCGTTCGCAGATATCCGTCAGACGGGCAGGACAGCATCAGAAATCCACCACGATCTGCTCACGCGCGCCCGCGTAGCCGTGGTGCCGGGACTACCGCGATGGTTCGGCCCAGGAGCCGACGGACATATCCGCATCAGTTTTGCAACTTCGAAGGAAGTCCTCGAAGAGGCGTTTCAACGCATGGAAAGGGTGTTGGCGCATGAGTAAATTCGTCATCATCGGGGGCGGCATTGCGGGATTTTCAATCGCGATTTCGCTGAAGAAAAAAGGGCACGAGGTCGTCGTCTACGAAAGAAGTCATCCGAAGAAGCATCCCGGTCATGCATTCCTGATGCATCCGGACGCGTACGCCATTTTACTCGACCTCATCGGGGCCGATTCCATGTCAAGGATGTTGAGCAGCCGGATCGGTCAGCTACACATGTATGACAGCGACGGCCTGCATTTGCAGGAGGTTCCTCTGGGTGGCTGGATATGCGTTAAGCGCAGCGAACCGTTGCGCGTACTGGCCCAATCACTCGGCATCAGGCACATCCGTTACGACAGGACTTTCGTGCGTTTCATCGAAAATGAAGACCGGTATTCGGCTGCGGTTTTTGACAATGGGGAAATCGTGGAGGCCGATTACTTCATCGGCTCGGATGGCGCCCACTCTTTGGTAAGGCAGTTGCTATTCGGCCCTACTGCGTTTACGCCAGTCATGGTCAAGGAGCTATTGGGCACCACGTACGACCCGGTCATCTACGATAAGCACCGGAACACGTTCCGGAAGTACCTCAGTACGAGTTCCGGTCTTGCCATCGGTTTCATGCCCTGTTCGATCGACGAGATCATCTGGTTCATGCAATTCGACTGTTCGCGTTTCATCCACGACATCAGCAGCGAGAAAGCCATCCTGGAATTCATCCGAGAAGAGCTAGGCGCATTTCCTGCGGAAGTGCGAGAGCTCATCGAATCGCCGACCACGCGTCCCTACTACACCTGGAACACGACCGACTTCGAGCTGCTCCCTTCTTTTCACCGGAGGAACGCCGTGTTGATCGGTGACGCTGCGCATCTCGCGCTACCCTTCACCAGCACCGGTGTCGGCAATGCATTGCTCGACGCCGAATGTCTGACAGCGGCGATTTCTTCCTCAGCCGATTTCACAGAAGCCTGCGAGTCGTTCTACCGTCAGCGATCATCCATCGTAGGAGGCCACGTCGAGGCCGGTCGTCAGATCCGGGAGAGCTTCATGCAGGGCACCCGTCACGGGATCCGCGTACCGTTGGTCAGTTGAGGGCGAGGGAGGACATCTACGAATTTCCGAACTATAGCATCCTGTCATCGACGTACTTTGTGGGATTAGGGCGCCCCGAAGGAGAAATTTCCCTTCATGGAAAGTTTTGAAAATGAAAAAACCGGCTCGAAAACCGGTTTTTCCTCTGTGGTAGCCCGTATGGGAATCGAACCCATGTTTCATCCGTGAAAGGGACGCGTCCTAGACCCCTAGACGAACGGGCCATTTGTTTAAGGGACTGCAAAAGTAGGAAATCAATCAGAAAATCCAAATACAGGAGAAAAAATAAGGCCTTATATCCTTCCTGTATCTGCCTGAAAACGAAAGCCTAAACGCTTTCCCGTGGCAATCTTCGCCTGCAAAGACGTCTCCTGCACCTCCCCCACCGATATCTGCTGGATCCGCTCATACGGCGGCGTAAACGAATCGAAATCCAGACTGTACAAAATCGCCGACTCTAATACCTTCCGGATCGCCTCCCGGTCGAAAACAGCATTCGCGAAATCATTGTACAAAAAGCCTAACTGCCGCTTCCCCTCCACGAAATAGTGACCGTCCTTGTTCAGGAAAACGCGGCCGATCAGATACCCCAGATCGTTCGGACGATTGAACGTAAACGAGTCCGATAGGAAATTATAAATGTAGATCTTACCCACGAACGATCGGCCCG
>JBJOMA010000168.1:0-12318 GCA_046052625.1 Bacteroidota bacterium | reverse complement strand
CAAGGAGGCGAAAGAGAAGAACTTGGATCCGCAGGCTGCCGAGAAGGCGGTGGTCAGTTTCGTGAATGCGATCAAGACGGACACCAAGAAGAACTACTATGACGACTGCAAGTCGATGGTGACTCAGGCATCCATAACGCTATTCTCAAAGGCCGTTAACGCCTATTCGAGCGGTGATCCGGCCGGAGCACTACAGATGTATAAACTGCTGTATGACGTTTTTCCGCTGGACGTGGATAACGTGCTGAAGCGCAGCAATATAACGCCTGAAATCTTATACAAGAATTCATACTTCGCGGCCAACAAAGCCGGCGACAAGACTGAAGCGAGAATCAATCTTCAGAAGCTGATCGACATCAAGTTCAACGACCCGAAGATCTATTTCTGGATGAGTGAACTGGAGCTGGAGCAGAAGGATACGGCAAAAGCGATCGCCGTGATAGAACAGGGGCTTTCCATTTTCGAAGACGACGGCAAGCTCATCAACCGGCAGATCGGTCTGTACCTCATGACAGGAAAGACAGACGTGCTCATCGGAAAGCTGGCGGAGTCCATAGAAGCTGCACCGGACAACGAAATCCTGTACCTGATTCGGGGTGAGCTTTACGAAGCCAAGAACGAGACGGCCAAGGCAGAAGCGGATTATCTACAGGTTTTGCAGCTGAATCCGGATCATTTCGTCGCCAATTACGACCTGGGCACGTTGCATTTCAACCGGGCGGTCGAATTCGTCAAGAAGGCCCAGGAGGCCGACCAGAAGAACAATCTGAACGAATCGATGAAATGGGAGAAGGAGTATAAGGCCGAATTCCAAAAGTCGGAGACGTATCTGACCAAGGCCAAAGAGATCAATCCGAAGAAGTCGGAGGATGACAACCAGAAATACCGGATCACATTGCAGTCACTGCGTCAGATTTACGCACGTACGAATCGTATCGATAAGGCCAATGAAATGAAGGCGGAGCTGGAGAAGTAAGCTTTTTGAAAAGGACCTTTTATAAAGGCCGCTTTCTGTTGAAGGCGGCCTTTATTATTTGTTTTCTGCGTTATATGGGGTAGTATTCGCACATATGCGACTTAACATAATATAAATTATAAGACATTATAGGGGGCCAAGATATCTGAAAGGTATACGATTGATTCACCCTGATTTTATCGGCAATTCACCCAATTTCCATTTATACTTCGCCAAATTAAAAGGGCAAGTCGGTTGTGCTCGGACTATCTTATTGTAAGGTTCATAGGAATTATGCCAACCCGAACCAATCACCAAATCGAATTGCAATGAACAAGTTCCTGTCATTCAACCCAGCGGTCCCGCCTGATCCGGTGTCGACCGTCACCGGACGCCGGCGAACTTCGTTGACGATCGCATTATTCGGACTCTTTTTCGTGGTTTTTTTCTTCCTGTTCACCGTCAACGACTACAGTTCCATCGACTACGGGTCTGTCCTCTACTTTGACCTCGTCCGAAGCAAACACGTCAAACCGTCCGATCTAAACGAAGACAATGTCCGTAAGGAAATCGAAAAAAGCGAGCTGCTGTGTCCCAATCTAGTATTCGCCCAGATCATGTTAGAATCCGGAAACTTGGGGTCGTACCTGGCCCGCAAGACCAATAACCTGATTGGTATGCGTTTCCCGTTTAAAAGAACTACCAAAGCGGTCGGTTTATACCTGCCGGATAAGAAAATGATCGTACTGGGTGACCAACGATCGCTGCTGAAGTTCAGCAACATGAAGAATTATGCCGTCTACTCGAATTGGCAGGATTGTCTGGCCGACTACAAATGCTGGCAAGACGAATGTTTCAAGCTGCAGGAACGCTATCTGCATTTCCTGGGTCAGTACTATGCCGAAGATGACGCTTATATCGACAAGTTGAAGACCTTCTCCAGAAAGTGAATTTAATTTCAGAAAAAAGCCCGGTTTCATCGACCGGGCTTTTCGTTTCAATATTTTCGGGAAATCAGCCCCACTTGACGACGCTGAAAATCCATACCAAGGCGGCCAATACCCACAAGAAGGCAACTACGGATGCTCCGGTTTCGCCGAAATACGTATACCAAATGCCTTTGGGCTGATGATTAGCATGATTATCGTGTGCCATTATCGTTCGGTTTTGCAGTGCAAATATCGGCATTTTCCGTAAAAACAACTTCTCCAAATTCGCTTTTTTCAACAACTACCGGTTTGCTCCAAGACACCGGTCAACCGATCCCGGTATAATTGCAGGTACTTCTCCACCTGCTTTCGTCTATACTGCAGGATGAAACGTGGATGGGGCAACGGAACGAGCTGTTCGAAAAAGCGTTGGTGTTCGTTGATCTTGCCGAACACCTGCAGGTTTTTTCCCTCCCCGATGACGAATGCGACATCTCTTCGACCGCCGAATTCCAGCTGTCGCTTCATGGAATTAATGATGAACGGCGTGGTCATCTCCAACAACTCCCTGTCGTCGCAATAATTCAGGTTGATGCCGTTACGAACGAAACCCAACGGACATACCGAAGAAATGAAAAAGTGCTTGTAAAAAAGTGCTGGTCCGCCGAACGTGCGTATGACCTGATAGATGAAATCGCTCGACAGTTCAGGGCGCTTGGCCATTCCATTGGAGATTCCGCAATCCTTCTCAAGATTCACAGGATCCGTGAAAGGGATACCTGTCAATCCTGCGCCAAAGCGTCCCGGATTGATTCCAAGCAGAAAGAACCGTTCCCGATGATCATTGAAGAATGCGTGGTAGAATTCGCCGGAGATCCTCATCACGTCAGGATCACGGAACGGCACTAACAGCTCCGCTCCTTCCGGTAATTTCGGACGTACCCTGCTCAGCCACCGGTTGAATCCGATGACCTTTTCACCGAAAGTCATCGGGCCGGATGGTTGATCCAGTCGACTCCTTTTCGTAGCCACTTTTGGGTGATTGATTCGGCGGATCCTTCCGCCGGCTGATAATCATATTGCCAATCCGCATGGGGCGGCAAACTCATGAGAATCGACTCTGTCCTGCCATTGGACTCCAGTCCGAATTTCGTACCGCGATCGTACACCAGATTGAATTCGACGTACCTGCCTCTGCGCAGCAACTGCCATTTACGTGCTGATTCATCGAAAGGCACCTCCTTGTTGCGGCGCATGAGCTCGCAGTACGTATCCGCAAAAACGGAACCGACGGCCTGCACGAACGAAAAACGGTCATTGAAGCTGAATCCATCCGTTCCCTTCAGATAGTCGAAGAAAATTCCACCGACACCTCGGGTTTCGTTCCGGTGCGGTAAGAAGAAATAATCGTCGGCCCATGCACTAAAGCGGGAATAAAATTCCGGATGAAACTTATCACATACATCCTTCAACCGACGGTGAAAGAAAGCGGCGTCATCGGGGACCACATAATGCGGCGTCAGGTCGATACCTCCGCCGAACCACCATACCTCATCGCCAAGATCGAAATACCGGACATTCATGTGGATGATCGGAACCATAGGACTTTCCGGATGCAGGACGATAGATACACCACTTGCAAAGAACTCATGTGTACAGGCCGGATCTGCTCCGGCTTGCTGGACAATGGAAGCTGGAGGAACACCGTATACGGCCGAATAATTCACCCCTCCTTTTTCAAGTACCTTCCCTCCTTCAAGCACACGCGTGTGTCCGCCACCGCCTCCGGGACGTTCCCATTTATCTTCCCTGAAACGGCCTTTGGCATCTTCCTTCTCCAGCGCAAGACAGATCTCATCCTGCAGCTGTCGGAACCACGCTGCGACCGATTCGCGGCGCTCTTTCAATGGCGCTGTTTCGTTCATCAGAAATCGACTTGCTGCGGAGTCACTTCCTTGAATCCCCATATCGTGATGTGTTGGTTTTCACAGCTTCCGTCCTTATCGACGCGCTTGAAACGGTAATCTGAATACAATCCTTCATAAGGAGCAGGTACTTCTTTGCTGAACACATCCGCACCCGAGCGCTTTCTTGATTCCATCACGAGTTTTGCCGCATCGTATCCGATGAAAGCCGATTCACCGGGTTCGGTGTTGTATTCATCCCGGAACGACTGACGGAATTCCACCGCATTATCCGGGCGCATATCGATGCTGCCGGCATTGAAATAATATACATCACACGCCTGCATCAGCCGGGGATCGACGGTTTCAAAGGAATACCATGTAGGTAAACCAACCACCGAAAAATCAACCGTGCCTTTCTTCTCCTTGAGCGCAAGCAGCAACCCGGTGATCATATCCTCGTTCGATGACGGGACGAATACGACATGGTATTTCGCACCCTTTAGGCTGTCGACGACCGCTTTTCCAAAACCTTTTGAATAATCGACTATCCGAACTGAAGTCGGACCATGCACGGAAAGCCAACCTTCCTTCATGGCATTCATACGTTCAATCTCCTTGGGATTGGAAGTCTTGACGAAGACCGCTACGGCATTCTTAAACCGGTTAGCAGACAGGGCGCCCATCTTCCGGCACTGCAATAACGAGGAGGGAAAAAGGGATACAGCCTCCTTATTGTTCTCGACCTTGTCTGAAGTATTGATGCCGCAGGAAATCAGCACTGCTCCGTATTTCACCGACTGTCGGTTAAGGTATGACAAGACGGGACCGGACTCGTTAGTGATCCATACATCTGCCTTGCGGAATTCGGATTTACCTGCTGACTTGGACAAGTATGCGGTATCGCCTTCCGAATCCACCACCGTAATCCGGATTTTCTGCTCAGGATTAGACCGAATGAAACGTTTCAAGGCGAGCATGGCACCTTCGGTGAATTCCAGGTTCGTTCTTGTTGCGCGTTCAATACGTTCCTCGATCGCTGAATCGGAGGGTTCGGAAGTCCCTGTGTAGACCTTACCGAGAGAAAGGTCGCTGATGACGGCAAGATGCAGCGCGCGGTGCGATGCCTTTTCCTTGTTATCCGCTTTTGAAAGATTTTCAGAACCGTTTTCACGCGGAAGGCCTTTCCACGAATAGGCCGGAACCCAAAGGTCCTGCTTAGGTTTGATACCTGTCCGTATGGAGGGATTCAATTCGGTAAGTTCGTCCTGGGGAATGGCGAATTTTTTGGAAATCGAATACAAGGTCTCCCCTTTCTTGACTTCATACAGGAAGAACTTACGGCCGTTCAGAAAGCGGACTTCTGCAGTATCCTTCGCAGTCAGTTCCTGTGCGTCGCTTCGGGGACAAATGGCTATTACGGTCAGCACGACCGCCAGCAAGTATCGGGCTATCGGCCTTGTCATTCCCATTCGATTGTTGCAGGTGGCTTCGAACTGATATCGTATACGACGCGGTTGACGCCTTTCACCTTGTTGATGATCTCATTGGAAACAGCAGCGAGGAACGGATACGGCAGATGACACCAATCAGCCGTCATTCCGTCGACACTTGTAACAGCACGCAGGCAGATGACGTTTTCATAGGTCCGTTCATCGCCCATGACGCCTACCGAATGGACCGGCAGCAGGATTGCCCCTGCCTGCCATACTTCGCCGTATAATCCGTCTTTTTTCAGTCGGTCGATGAATATGGCATCCGCCTGTTGGAGCTTGGCCACTTTGTCGGGGGTGATATCGCCAAGGATCCGGATCGCCAGACCGGGCCCCGGGAAAGGATGACGGTTAAGGATATCCGGATCGAGTCCGAGTTCACGCCCCACTTTCCGTACCTCGTCCTTGAAGAGCGTCTTTAGCGGCTCCACTACTTTGAGCTTCATGAAGTCGGGCAATCCGCCAACGTTGTGGTGCGACTTGATAGTAGCAGAAGGTCCTTTGACGGAAACCGATTCGATGACATCCGGATAGATAGTGCCCTGTCCGAGCCACTTGACATCCTTGATTCGATGTGCCTCTTCGTCAAACACTTCAATGAACACACGACCGATCGCTTTGCGCTTGGCTTCCGGATCGGTCAGACCGTGCAGCGCTTGATAAAAGCGTTTACGCGCATCGACACCTGTTATGTTCAAACCCATATGACGATACGATTCCAGCACCTGCTCGAACTCGTTCAGGCGAAGCAGACCGTTGTCAACGAAAATGCAATGGAGATTCTTTCCGATGGCCTTGTTGAGCAGCATGGCTGCGACCGACGAATCTACGCCACCAGAGAGTCCCAGTACTACCTGCCCATTTCCTATTTCATTTCGAAGTGAAGCGATCGTCTCTTCTATGAATGAGGCCGGTGTCCAGTCGCAGCTGCAACCACAGATACCGACCACGAAGTTTTCCAACAACCGTTTACCGTCTGCCGAGTGCGTGACTTCAGGGTGGAACTGGATTCCGAAGGTGGATTCGTTGCGGATGCGGTACGCCGCTACCTTTACGTCGGCAGTACTGGCGACTACTTCGAATTCAGCAGGAACCCTGGAGATGGTATCGCCGTGCGACATCCAGACCGTGGAGTCGATGTTAATGTCTTTGAAAAGATCACAGGACGAATCGACGGATTTAAGCACCGCACGGCCATACTCACGAATCTTGGAGGGCAGTACCTCTCCTCCCCCTTCCAATGCCAGGAGCTGGGCACCGTAACAGACGCCGAGCACAGGTACTTTGGAGCGGATCGATGTGAGATCGATGCGGGGCGATCCGGCGTCTCTGACGGAGGAGGGACTTCCTGACAGGATAACACCCTTCGTTTCAGGTCCGATGTCCGGAAGATGATGGAACGGATGTATTTCACAATACACGTTCAGTTCCCGTACACGTCTGGCAATCAACTGTGTATACTGAGAACCGAAGTCAATGATCAGTATCTTCTGGTGCATGCGCAAAAGTACTATTTAGGAAGTATCAAATGGAGTGCCAATCCATTCGATTTTCAGTCTTTTGGAACCGTATCCCGCAGTATTGTCAAGGAATCATTGGCTGGAATACAGTTTTCCAGAACGGCATCGATGAATTCCTCGCCGTATCGGGCATAGAAGGTCACCAGACTCTCGCTGCGTTCCTGGAAAGAACCGCCCGGACGAACCGCTTCATCCAATCGCTGCAGTTGCTCCAAGGTAGCTTCCTCGCCTCGTTTGACGGCTCGAAGGAATTTTTCCTGCAGGTGCTGAAGCCCTTTTCGTGTCTTTTGAAGTTCTGCCTGCACGGAGGCCGACAATGTAGGATCGGTGGCTGTCAGGACTTCCTGCAGCTCCTTAAAGATCAATTCCACTTTACTATCGGCAACCGGAAACGGGTCGTTTGCAGATGCTGCGCGACGGATTGCATCACGTACCCATGAGGCGTGATCCTCCAACAGATAGCGGTCTTCCCAGCCCTGCTTCTCGATTCTTCGCATCGTCGGTCGATCCAGGAAAAGAAAGCAGTTGCGGAGCAGTATCGCCGGAAACGAGACGCCGTGGTGATCGAAGAGGGATTTTAGCTCCAGCCAATAAGCGACTTCCGACGGGCCACCGACATAGGCGAGGTTCGGAAGGATCAATTCCTGATAAACAGGACGCAGCAGCACGTTGGGACTGAAACGTTCGGGATGGGAATGAAGTAGTCGGGTCATTTCTTCGAACGAGAAATGCCGGTCTGTATCCGTCAGCTTAAAGCCTTCCGGAGCTGCTTCGATCCGGTTACGCTCTGTTTCAGTCAGGTAGAACAAGTTAACCGGACGAGGCCGTACCTGAGGCTCACCGTACGCCGATTGTTTACCGATGGTTTCATTCACCTTTGCTTCGGCGCTCCTGTGCAGGAGCTCATCGTTGAAAACAGGAATAGCTGAACGTTTCAAGGACGGATGATCAGCATCGAGCACCACGACTCCGAAGCGTCCGAAAAGCCGGTTCACCAGGATGCGGGTACTCATGGAAAGAAGTTCACCGCTTCTGTAACTTGCTTCCAGTATCCCGGCGATTTCAGGACCATACGGAAGGTTTTTCAGCTCCGACGATAGTTCGGAAAGCAATAGATCCATTCCGTCTGTTGAAGCTCGTCCGGCAGCTCCACTCCAAGAGGTATCCCATGAGTACGTCTTTCCAATTGCCCGGAAAGAACGGACCTCTTCCATATCATGGTCTTCCGTTGCCATCCAGAAAACCGGAACGTGATGGAAATCCCTGTCAAGATCATTCAACTCACGTGCGAGACGCACGATTGAAAGGATCTTGTAGGTGAAAAAGAGCGGTCCGCCGGCTACTTGCAACTGATGACCGGTGGTGACGGTAAACGTTTTCTGTTGAAGTAAGGCATCGATGTTGGAACGGACGGAGTCATGAACGGGCTCATTCCGAAGTTCCAACCCGGCATATTGATCTATGAGTGCTTCGTGCAGGATCTTTCTATCGACCGGATGTTGTGCTCTGCGAGAGCGAAAAGAACGAATTTCCGGTAAAGAAGGAGGCACGGAAATCCAGTTCATGACCTCGGACTTACGCTTCATGTAGTCCTTGACCATGGTACCGGCCAACGGAGTATCAGAAACAAGGATACGGGAGGCGTTCAGACGTAACATCGGTTAAGTGCGTTGGATTTCCCGCAATTATAAAAGGGACCGAGTGGTAAAGTACGTTGGCGGAAGTTTTCCGTCGATTCACATAATTCCCCATCTCTAAATGCAAAAATACGTCAAAAAAACATCAATTATGGTTATATTTAGTACATTAGAAATTCCATCCACAGACCTGAAATCTTCCGATCTGCGGATTTGAATGTCTTGACGAGGTATTGTATGCTTACCCACCATACATGACCAGGGTTACTATGGAACACATCCAACGAAAGTCCGGAATCCGGCCTCAACGCCCTTGTGTTGTAGTCTGGTTCATATGTTTTGTTTTTCTTCAGACGACTACCGGCGCATTCGCCCAGTATTCCGCGAGCAGCTATGTTTTCAGTACGTCCACCTCCGGCATACTGGAGGATGTATCGATACCCACTGGAAGTCTGATGAGTAGTGCCTCTGATGATGTAGCATCCGCAGTCACCGGCATCGGTTTTACATTCAACTATTGCGGAGTCAACTATACCCAATTCTCGGCCAGCAGTAACGGACTGCTCGCACTCGGAAGTACAGCCGTTGCAACAACCGCTGCCAACGGACTTGCCACCGGAGCTAATGTGAAAATCGCACCTTATTGGGACGACCTCTCGACCAGCACTACCGGCAGCGTCGTCTATAAGCTGGTCGGCACGGCACCTAACCGGAAGCTGGTCATCGATTGGTTTGTCCGCATTCCGAAGAACAATGCACAGGCCGCAAATACGCACATCCAGTGCTGGCTGGAAGAGACGACAAACGCGATCACATTCGCTTACGGAAGTGCGGCTTCGAACAGCGGTGCATATTCCATCGGACTGACTGCATCCGCTACTGACTTCATCAGCGTCACAACGTCAAGCAACACTGCAAGCACCTCGACGGTCAATAACTCCAACACATCGGCAATTACCGCCGGTCGAACCTACAAGTTCACGCCCGGATTGCCGGTCTGTGTCACTTCCGCTTCACCTGCGAGCGGTTCGACCAATGTGAATCCTTCAGTAACCATCTCTTGGTCGCCCGGTTCTACCGGCGGATTTCCCGCTACCTATGACGTGTATTTCGGAACCACTTCCACCCCTCCCCTGGTCAGCAGTGCACAAACCGCAACTACTTACACACCTGCAGCCGTATTGTCGTGGAACACGACTTATTACTGGCAAGTGGTACCACGCACCGGCAGCGGACCGGCGACGGGCTGCAGCGTCAACTCGTTTACAACAGTTGGCACGCTTGCATACGATGTGACACGGCTAACAGGAATTTCCTACAGCTCGATTTCAAGCACAGGCAACTCCGTCGGATCGTGGCGGTACGGTACCAGTACCGATGACAACCTGAGCAACAACGTACCGATCGGATTCAATTTCACTTACCAGGGAACCGCTTGCACGGATATCCTGATCTCCACGAACGGATTCATCACGTTCAACACCGCCACCACTGCGAACGGTGCCACCTCTGCCTCTTATGCGTATCAGAACAGCGTTTTTTCCGCTTCGGATGCCACAAAATCGGTTGCAACGCTGGCTCCTTTCTGGGATGATCTTTCCTGTCAAGGCAACAGCAGCTTCCTGGCCGGGCTGAATTCCTCCATCCGCTACTTGACTACCGGCACCGCCCCAAACAGGATCTTTACGGTGGAATGGATAGGCATGGAACCGACTACGATCACAGGAGCGGACCTGAACTTCCAGGTGAAACTGTATGAGACGACCAATGTGATCGAGTTCGTATACGGCACCATGACGGGATTTTTCGGAAACATCAATCCATCCACCGCTCCGCTGTACAACTATACCTTAGGTATAAACGCATGGAATGTCAGCAGCGGCACTTCCATCGGTGAAGTCATCACCCAGCAGACACACAACACCCGGAACTTCAAGGATTCGACGGCGAAGGCAGTGAGTAACCTTTTCACTGTACCCGTCTGCAATTCAATGATCCGATTCACGCCGGGCACTTATACCGCTTATGTGCCACCTGCCTCCAACGCACCTGCTAACGACGCACCGGCCAATGCGATCCTGATGACAGTCAATTCAGCGCCATGCACCAATCTTTGCGGCGGCGTCTTTTCGAGTGCAGGCGCCACCAGCAGCGGCATAACCGTTCAGTCCGGCATGGGTGTCGCAGACGATGACGTTTGGTTCAAGTTCGTGGCCACACAGGCTTCTGCCAGTATACGGGTCTACGGTGGAACCAACTATGATCCGTCCATCGAAGTGTTCTCCACCCTTCCGACGAATGCAACTTCTCGTATCGGTTACAGCGGCACTGTCGCTACCGGTTTCAGTGAAACCGTCAATCTGACCAATCTGACGCCAGGTAATACCTATTACTACAGAGTCTTCCATTACGGTGTCGGGTATGTCGCCAGCGGAACGCTGGGCGGTGATTTCGCCACGTGTGTATTCAATACACCTGCTGCACCTGCCAATGACAACTGTGCAGGTGCCATCCCGTTGACGCTGGGGGTCGCTTGTAACGGAACAGCCGGTTCCACGCTTGCCGCCACCGGTTCGACCGGGATGACTTCATGCACGGCTGTTTCTCCTAATCCTGTACCCAACTCCGATGACGATGTCTGGTATTCGTTCCAGGCATTGGCCACCACTTCTACGGTCACCGTCCAATCCGGCCATAAGTTCAATGCAGTTCTGCAGGTGTTCTCCGGAACATGCGGAGCCCTGACATCGCTGACCTGTGCCGATGCCACCAAGAACGCACAATCGGAGTCTGCATCCTTCACTAATCTGGTGGTAGGTACTACGTATTACATTCGTATTTATAATTTCACATCCGGTGCGGGCAGGGGTTCTTTTTCCGTTTGCGTGACCGGTCCGCCGCCATCCTGTGCTACCGGTTTATATCCGCCTAATCTGGGCTATAACATCCCTGCATTCGGAACAGTACTTTCCTGGAATCGCGTGACAGGAGCTACCGGTTATGACGTCTATCTCGACACCCTCAATCCTCCTGTACAAATCCTTGCCTCCAATATCCCGGACACATCAGTTTCAGCGGGTATCATGGAAAAGAATACCACTTATTATTTCAAAGTAGCGCCGAGGAATACGATCGGTGCAAATACTACTTGTTCTTCTGTCTTTTTCGGAACTGAACCTCCCGGATACAACCTGAACATCCGTGCCTTCCTGCAGAGTTATTTCGATGCTGCAAGGGACTCCATGATACCGACCATCGATCCTGTCTCCATGGACACCGTAGCTGACACGGTCTACGTTGAGCTTCACAATACAGCATCTCCCTATGATCTGGAATACCGTACCTTCTGCCTATTGAACACTGCCGGCTCAGGAAGCGCGGAATTCCCGCAGCCTGCCTTGATGCAGTCCTATTATATCGTACTCAAGCATCGAAACCATCTTGAGACATGGAGCGCCACTCCGTTCTATTTCGATACGCCCGATACGACTTATGATTTTGCTTCCGCAGCAACGGCTGCTTATGGCAGCAGTACAGTCTTACTGAAACCCGGCATTTACGGAATACCGGCAGGTGACATCAACCAGGACGGATCCGTCGATCTGACGGATTTCACCTTGATGGGCGCATCAATGAGTAATCATTACAATACCTATCGAAGGGAAGACCTTTCCGGCGACCGCTACGTCGAGTCAGCCGACTATTCCATCATGGAGAACGTGCTCTATCCTAACCGGACAGTCAGCAAGCCACAGTGAGGAGTACCGGTTCTCCCCTTCTTTAAAATCACCCTTTTTACTTCAAGAACGAATAATTACCTTCGTTGCGGATCCGGGTGTCCGCAATTGCGGGAGTAAAAGGGAATCACGTGAAAATCGTG
>JBJOMA010000167.1:0-12509 GCA_046052625.1 Bacteroidota bacterium | reverse complement strand
GGCAGTAAAGGGTTCCTTATCGCAACTCCTCCCATTCCGCATCCTCCGCATCATCTTCATAAGCGGCTGCAGACGGTGTCTTGTCCAAGGTGACAGTCCCTTCCGGTTTACGCGGAACCTGCCTGTTTCGGAAATCCGATTCCGCCTTCGTGAATGACTGATACGCCTGGAAGTAAAAGAACCTTCGGACGAAGCCTAGCAGGAAGAAGGCTACTAGGAAGGCGATGATATAATCGGTCATGACCGGCGTATTGTATCAACGGGACAGATAGAGATTACGTTCGCCGTATACCTTCTGGAAGAAGTCATCCTGTAAATCTTCGATGAAGTAAATCGCTTCTCCGGTCGATTTCATCTCCGGCCCCAGCTCTTTGTTCACATCCAGGAATTTTTCGAAGGAGAAGACCGGAACCTTGATGGCATAACCGTTCTTCTTCGGATTGAATTTGAAGTCCTTCACCTTCTTGGCTCCGAGCATGAGCTTGGTGGCGTAATTGACATACGGCTCGTCGTACGCCTTCGCTATGAACGGGACCGTACGCGATGCGCGCGGATTCGCCTCGATAACGTAAACCGTATCGTTCTTGATGGCGAACTGGATATTGATTAGTCCTTTGACCTTCATGGCCAATGCGATCTTCCGGGTGATCGTCTCGATTTGACGGATGATATCGTCGCTCAGGTCGAACGGCGGCAACACGGCGTTACTGTCGCCGCTGTGGATGCCCGCCGGCTCGATGTGCTCCATGATACCGATGATATAGACATCGTCTCCGTCACAGATCGCATCCGCCTCCGCTTCAATCGCCTTTTCCAGGAAATGATCGAGCAGGATCTTGTTATCGGGAATATCCTGGAGGATCTTGACAACGTGCTGCTCCAGCTCTTCTTCGTTAATCACGATCTTCATGCTTTGTCCGCCCAGTACGTACGAAGGACGCACCAGCAAGGGGAAGCCGAGTTCACGCGAAAGACTTACGGAGTGATCCGCGTCCTCGACGACTCCGAATTTCGGATAGGGTATGTTGAGGTCGCGCAACAGGGTCGAGAACCGTCCACGGTCTTCGGCCAGATCAAGCGAGGAGAAGGAAGTACCGATGATCCGGATTCCGTACTTGTCCAGCTTTTCCGCCAGTTTCAAGGCCGTCTGACCGCCCAACTGGACGATGACACCCTCGGGCTGCTCGTGCTCGATGATCTCGTAGATATGCTCCCAGAAGACCGGCTCGAAATACAGCTTGTCGGAAATATCGAAGTCCGTGGAAACGGTTTCCGGATTGCAGTTGATCATGATGGTCTCGTAACCGCACTCCTTCGCGGCGAGGACTCCGTGCACGCAACTGTAATCGAATTCGATGCCCTGACCGATCCGGTTAGGTCCGGAACCCAGTATGATCACCTTCTTGCGGTCGCTGGTGACGGATTCGTTCTCCTCATCGAAGGTCGAGTAGTAATAAGGAGTCTTCGCCTCGAATTCGGCGGCACAAGTGTCGACCAGTTTCCAGACACGCTTGATATTAAGATCCCTTCTCTTCTTCCAGATCTGGCTCTCCAGACATCCGACCAGGTGGGCGATCTGCCGGTCGGCATAGCCCTTCTTCTTGGCCGTCATCAGGAGTTCGCGCGGAAGGGTATCGACCGTGTACTGCTGAATCTCTTTTTCCAACTGGATCAGCTCCTCGATCTGGCGAAGGAACCACGGATCGATCTTCGTCAGCTTACGGATCGTATTGAAAGGAATGCCGAGCTTGAAAGCATCGTAGATATGGAACAATCGGTTCCACCGCGGACGCTCGAGGCTGTCCAGGATGTCCTCTTGGTCACGGATCTCCCGTCCGTCGGCACCCAGACCGTTCCGTTTGATCTCCAGCGACTGACAGGCTTTCTGGAGTGCTTCCTGGAAAGAACGTCCGATGCCCATGGCCTCTCCGACGGACTTCATCTGCAGACCGAGGTGACGGTCGGTGCCTTTGAATTTGTCGAAGTTCCAGCGTGGGACTTTGACAATGACGTAATCGAGGGTCGGCTCGAAGAACGCCGAGGTGCTTTTTGTGATCTGGTTCTTGAGCTCGTCGAGATGGTATCCGATGGCCAGCTTGGCGGCAATCTTCGCAATCGGATAACCGGTAGCCTTGGAAGCGAGCGCGGAGGACCGGGATACGCGAGGATTGATTTCGATGACGATGATCTCCTCTTCGTTGTCCGGATTGACGGAAAACTGGATGTTGCAGCCGCCGGCGAAGTTTCCGATCCCGTTCATGCATTTGATGGCAAGGTCCCGCATCTTCTGATACGTGACATCCGACAATGTCATGGCAGGCGCCACCGTGATGGAATCACCGGTGTGGATGCCCATCGGGTCGAAGTTCTCGATGGAACAGATGATGATAACATTGCCGGAGGCGTCGCGCAGTAATTCCAGCTCGAACTCTTTCCATCCCATGATCGACTGCTCGATGAGCACTTCGTGGACGGGCGAAGCGTGCAGTCCGCGGTTCAACGCGGAATCGAACTCCTCTTTTGAATGAACGAAACCGCCGCCGGTACCGCCCAACGTGAAGGAGGGACGGATCACCAACGGGAATCCGATCTCCTGCGCAATTTCCTTTCCTTCCAGGAATGAAGTAGCTGTGCGGCCTTTACAGACGCCTGCACCGAGTTCCAACATCCGTAACCGGAATTTCTCACGGTCTTCCGTGGTATGAATCGCATCGATGTCGACACCGATGATGCGCACACCGTACTTGTCCCAGATGCCGGCCTTCTGACAATCGATAGCAAGGTTCAACGCCGTCTGTCCGCCCATGGTCGGAAGCACGGCATCGATCTTGTGTTTTTCCAGGATCTCGATGATGGACTTCTTGTTGAGCGGCTTCAGGTAGACATTGTCCGCCGTCACTTTGTCCGTCATGATGGTCGCGGGATTCGAATTGATAAGTGTCACTTCGATTCCTTCCTCTTTGAGTGAACGAGAAGCTTGGCTACCGGAGTAATCGAATTCACAAGCCTGACCGATGACGATCGGACCGGAACCGATGATCAGTACGGATTTGATGGAGTTGTCTTTCGGCACGGAAAAAACGGTTGAGTGTTTCTGGAAAGCTGATTTTCAGGCACTTCGGGAGAAATTAAAATCCCTCGGAAACCGGACAAAGATAACCCTTTGCCCCTTCCCTGCTTTGGGAGTTTTTCGACAACTGTTGATAACCGTGACGCGAAAGAAACCTTCGAATCCGCAATGAAAAGCCGCACCTTTGCATAAGAATGGCGGATTCAACAAAAAGATTCCTGGTCCGGCAGGGCCCTTGGCGCTGGGAGTGTATCGTCTTCGGTGAAGGACAGCGGACACTTTTCGCTTTCCACGGTTTCGACAACGACGCGGACGACCTGACGATCTTCCAACCTTCCTTGTCTCCTCTTTACCGCATGGTCAGCGTGAATCTTTTTTTTCACGGGAACAGTCACTCCGAACTGAGTCCGGACGAAGCGCACTTCGATACGACAGCCCTGAAAGATCTCTTTGAACAGTTGCTTGAACAGCTTTCCGTCGAACGCTTTTCATTGTTGGGATTCAGTCTGGGGGGACGTATCTGTCTGGAGCTCATCGGACTTTTCGCAGACCGCATCGATCAGTGCTACTTGCTGGCTGCCGACGGATTGCGTATCAGTCCGTGGTACCGTTTCCTGACAAGAAATCCGTTAGGGCATCGATTATTCCAAAATGCCACCGATAATCCCTCTACTTTTCTGAAACTGGCAGGCTTTTTCCGGAAAACCGGATTGGTCGGCGAGAAGCAGTATAAATTCGCATGGTCGTACTTTAACACGCAGGAGAAAAGAAAAAAGGTATACGATGTCTGGACGATTTTCCGTTTGCTGCTCCCGGACCGGAAGTCAATCTGTCAGCAGATCATCGCCAATGAACTGACCGTCGATCTGATATTCGGCAAAAGGGATTCTGTGATTCCGGCCGTCCATGCGAAGAAATGGAAGCGGTCGTTAAAGGACCGATGCCGTATTCATGTGACCGATGACGGCCACAATCTACTGAAGCAGGAAATTGGAGCACTGATCGCCCGCATCGCTCCATAAAAAAAGCCGGCTGAGCCGGCTTTGAGAATACGGTGTAAGTATATGCAATAGACTTACTTGGCTTTCTTTTCGTCTGACACAGTCAGTTTCTTACGACCACGCTTACGGCGGGCTGCAAGAACGCGACGACCATTAGCCGTTTCCATACGCTTACGGAAGCCGTGTTTGTTCTTTCTACGACGGGTGGAGGGCTGGAAGGTCCGTTTCATGGTGAAATATCGATTTTTATCCTAAAAACAGGACGGCAAAGGTAATGATTGGATTTGGATGCTGCAAAATAAATGTAAAATTCAGCGAACGGTCATACCGGAAGGTAAACCACCTTTTTGGTATCGAAAAACTCTTCCGAAAAATAGCTTTTTAATTCAAAAACAAGGGTTTTACGCCTAAAAGGGGCCAATTCATCGGACAAATCCCCGCCTTTTAGGGAAAAAATACCGTTTCGGAGAGGATGAGTGCCCCCTGAACGGATCAGTTGGTGCGTCCAGCCGAACAATTCCTGAAAGGCGGTAACGGCCCTGCTTACGACGAAATCGTAACGGGATGAAGGGAGTGACTCTGCTCGTGCCTGCTGCCAAGTGACATTCTCCAATCCTAGCGACAAAGCGACAGCTTCCACAACTTTGATTTTCTTACCAATGGAGTCGACCAGATGAAACTTCGAATCAGGGAAGAGGATGGCAAGCGGAATGCCCGGGAAACCTCCTCCGGTGCCGATGTCGACCACCTCCGCTCCCGGCTGGAAGCCGAGCACTTTTGCGATACCCAATGAATGAAGGACGTGATGAATGTAAAAATCCTCCATGTCCTTACGGGAGATCACATTGATCTTCGCATTCCACTCTTCGTATAATGGAGCAAGTCGTGCGAACCGCTCCTGCTGTAGAGGAGTCAGTCCGGGGAAATAATGGAAGATGCGCTCGAGCGACACGTTGAAACGGTAACAGGGTCCGACGGATTCGATACCGCCGGACGGGAGGATCCTTAGATCTGCTCCTCTTTGCTTTTCAGGATCTGGTAGAGGAATTCACGCGCCCGGAACAACTGGGCCTTGACCGTACCAAGCGGGAGCTGCAATTCATCGGCGATCTCCTCGTAGGAGCGCTCGTGGAAATAACGCAGTTCGACAAGTCGCTTGTAGCGGGGCTTCAGTTTCTGGACGACGTCCCGCATCAGCGCAGCCTTCTGCTTCTTGATCATGCCTTCCTCCGGATCCAATGCGGAAGACTTGATTTCAAACTGCATCTCCTGTCCGCTGTCGCTTTCGATGCTCTTGTCGATCGAGAAGGTGAACTTACGCTTGCGACGTATGAAGTCGATGCAGTTATTGGTAGCGATCTTGAACAGCCATGTGCTGAAGGCGAAATCAGGGGTGTACTGATGCAGATTCTTGAAGGCTTTACCGAAGGCTTCGATAGTCAGATCCTCCGCATCATCGCGGTTGTTGACCATCTTCAGCAACATGAAGTAGATCGAATCCTTGTAACGCGACAACAGTTCCGCATACGCCTTCTGGTCGCCTTGTACGGCTTGTTGCACCAGCTTAAAGTCGACCTGGGCTTTTTCGGAAAGATTGGGATTTACTTCCATGTGTGTTTTTTTGTGGTGAATTGTGAGAGGAAGAACAACGGCTGCAGGAAAGCCAAGAGCAGTTCGAATAACGGAAAGAAATAGATCACATCCTTTTCCTTGAGGCGCACGGCGCCGGCGGCAAAGACGGGCCATTTGATCAGCAAGGCAGCGCCGTAGGCATAGCAGACGGATTCATTGCTTCCTCCCAGTATCAACAGCGCAATTGCCGATGCAGGAAAAAGGAGATTGCTCATTGCGAACCCTCCCAACAGGGAACGATGCAACGGACGATAATATTTTGACGTCGTAAGGTGACGGGCTTTTTGTGAGAACCAACCGCCTAAAGTGCGCTTGGGTTCCGAAACGGTGAAGGATTCAGGCGAGTGACAAATGGTGACATTTACGGATGTGGCGGTCTCATTCACCAACAGATCATCATCGCCGGAAGGAAGGTGATTATGACGGGCAAAGCCTTTATTCCTGAAAAAGAGGCTCTTCTTATATGCCAGATTACGACCCACTCCCATATACGCCTTGCCGGTAATCGCGCAGGCGAAATACTGAATGGCGATTTGTACAGTATCGAACCGGATCAGTCGGTTAAGCAATCCACTGCTCTTCTCGTAAGCACCATATCCCAGCACGATCTCCCGTGGCTGAAGGAAACAGGCTTCCATCGCGGATACCCAGTGACGGGAGGCGGGACGACAATCAGCATCCGTGAAGAGCAACCATTCATTCTTGGCCGCCTTGATTCCAAGGGTGACGGCGAACTTCTTCCCATGACTGTATCGCTCCTGCTCAACCAACGTCACGACTTTCAGACGACTGTGTGTACGCGCGAACTCTTCCAGGACCTCTCCCGTATCGTCCCAGGAACAATCATTCACGACTACCAACTCATAGTCCGGATAATCCTGGTCCAGCAGGAGCGGAAGATTCTTCCGAAGATTGGCCGACTCGTTGCGAGCGCAAACGATGACCGATACCGGTTGGGAGATTCCGGAGGTGACGACGTTCTTACGAAAGGCGAATCGGCTGAAAAGGAGCCAGTAATAGAGCGTCTGTACGGAACCCGTAACCAGCATCACTATCCATACGACTTTTCCTGCCTCGGCTGTGCTCAATGATAAGGACAATAGGTCGACACCGGAAAATTCCGGATGCTAGCAAAAGTAGCGGGGAGTAGTGGCGCATTTGCCCTATCTTTGGCGAAATATCAACTTGAATCTGTTAGTTAAAGACATTGAATAAGACGGACTTATCCTCATGAAATTCGAACTGGCAGCGGTAGACGGAAAGTCGCGTGCCCGGGCCGGCACGTTGACTACGGCACACGGCGTCATTCCGACCCCCATATTCATGCCGGTAGGTACCGGCGGGACGGTAAAGGCGGTCCATCAGCGCGAACTGAAGGAGGACACCAAGGCGCGGATCATCCTCGGAAATACGTATCATCTATACTTGCGTCCGGGCCTGGACCTTCTGCAGAAAGCGGGCGGCCTGCACGGATTCATGCAATGGAGCGGACCCATACTCACCGACAGCGGCGGCTATCAGGTCTACTCACTGGCCGACAAACGGAAAATCAACGAAGAGGGCGTTTCCTTCACTTCACACATCGACGGTTCGAAGCACGTCTTCACTCCGGAGCGGGTCATGGATATCCAACGCATCATCGGCTCCGATATCATGATGGCGCTGGACGAGTGTACGCCCTATCCCTGTGACCACCGATATGCGAAAAAGAGCATGGAGCTGACCCACCGGTGGCTGAAACGTTGCATCGGGCGCTATCATTCCACTGAACCGCTGTACGGCCACGAACAGACCCTGTTCCCGATCGTACAGGGAAGCACCTTTAAAGACCTGCGGAGGGAGTCCGCCGAATTCATCGCGGGGTGCGGTGAGCAAGGCAATGCCATCGGCGGACTGTCGGTCGGGGAACCGGCGGAAGAGATGTATGAGATGACAGAACTGGTCTGCTCGATCCTGCCTCACGAAAAGCCACGTTATCTGATGGGTGTCGGAACACCCGCGAATCTGCTCGAGTGCATCGCGCTGGGGATAGATATGTTCGATTGCGTGATGCCTACGCGCAATGCACGCAATGGCATGTTGTTCACCCGAAACGGTATCATCAACATCCGTAATGAAAAGTGGAAAGATGACCTCTCCCCGATCGATCCGGACGGCACAAGTTTCGTAGATACCTGTTATTCTAAAGCATACTTACGTCACCTGGTGGTTTCAAAGGAGATCCTGGGTGCACAGATCGCCACGCTGCACAACCTGGCCTTCTATCTGTGGCTTGTGGGAGAAGCCCGTTCTCGTATCATCGACGGGACCTTCTCCGCCTGGAAGGAAACGATGGTCAAGAAAGTGGCAGAACGCCTTTGAACGAAATCTGACTGAATGCACTCCGTCAAGATACTGGACCGTTACATCATCCGGAAGTTCCTGGGAACCTTTTTCTTCTCCCTAGGACTCATCATCGCGATAGCGGTCGTGTTCGACATTTCGGAAAAACTGGACGACTTCATCGAGAAGCAGGCGCCGATCGGGAAGATCATCTTCGACTACTACCTGAATTTCATCCCCTACTTCGCGAACCTGTTCGCGCCGCTCTTCGTCTTCATCTCTGTCATCTTCTTCACCGCACGTATGGCGGCGAACACGGAAATCATCGCCATCCTCAATTCCGGCATCAGTTTCCGACGAATGCTGTATCCTTATTTCGTCTCCGCAGCCGTGCTCACCGTCCTGCTGATCTACTTCAACGGCTGGGTGATTCCGCACTCGAACAAGATCAAACTGGAATTCGAAAACAGTTACATCAAGAATCCTGTCAGCTTCACCCAACGGAACATCCATCGGCAATTGAGTCCCGGCACCTTCATGTACCTGGAAAGCTACGACAACGTAGAAAACATCGGCTATCGGTTTTCATTGGAGAAAATCGAGAACGGCAAGCGGGTATGGTTCCTGAACTCCGACCGCGTAGTATGGGACAGTCTGCAGGAGCGCTGGCACATCGAACACTACTACATCCGTTCCATCCGCGGGTATAAGGAGGAACTGCGGACCGGCATCGAACTGGACACCGGACTGTACATGTACCCCTCCGATTTCAAAAGAAGGTCCAACATCATCGAAGCGATGGACAATCCAACCCTGGACAAATTCATCGAGGAGGAACGGCTTCAAGGCTCGATCAACATCGACCCCTACCTCGTGGAGAAATACCGGAGATACGCCCTGCCCTTCTCCACCTTCATCCTCATGCTGATCGGCGTTTCGCTTTCAAGCAGGAAATCACGCGGCGGAATCGGAGCGCAGTTAGGAGTCGGAATCGCACTGAGCTTCGCGTACATCCTGTTCATGCAGGTCTTCAACACCTTTGCGGCAAGCGGCACGCTGCCCGCATGGCTGGCCGTCTGGATTCCGAACATGATCTTCGCTATGGTAGCCGCTTACCTGTTGAAGGCGGCACCGAAGTGATTTCGGACAGGAAGTCGATTACCTGGAAATCAGGAACCGCGCATAACGGTCGGCCGACTGCCCGTCGGAAAGACCGAGGATATAACCGCCTTTTTCAAGTTGTGACAAGTCCAGCGGATGATCCAGCAGCCTGCTGCCAGGCACGACCGGCTCGCGGTAAACCAACTTGCCTGACAAATCATAAACGGTTAACGTCACCGCAAGCGGCGCATACAGCGCTGTACGTATACGGATGTGCCCGTCACTGGCGGTAGGAAACAGCTCCAGTGGAACGGAAGCAGAAGGCGAAGCAAGACCGAGACAAAGATCCACCGTCACGGAGTCCTCCGCAATTCGGGAACAACCGTATGTATCCGAATACGTATAGCGGATGACGTTTAGACCGGTGTCGGCGGCAGCAGGATCAAAACTGACACCGCTCATACCCGGACCGGAGAACTGTCCACCTAACGGATTCGGAGTAAGAATGACGGGGGAATTGTAGGTGCAATAGACGGAATCCAGTCCGCTGAATGATACAGGCACAGCGGGCGCCGTGCGCAAGTAGACCGTATCGCTCGCCTGACAGCCGGAGGTGTCCGTGACGGTAAGTACGATATCCGAATCGAAGGCCGCACTCAACGTATCGTAATTATGCGAAAGCAGTGTACCGTTCACCGACCAGGCGTACTGAAAATCCTTGCCGCGCGGCGTACTGAGCAACAGCGGTGATCCGTCACAGGAGAACACCGTATCGATTGCACCGCCGTTGATGGCGGCTACCGGATTACAGACGGTTGAACTGAAACGCATGATCCTTCCGCCGACCGCATCCGCAGCATACAACTCGCCCCAGCTGTCGACACCGAAAGCGACATATGATCCGGAAGCGAGTGTTCCTAGATTCACATGCGAGAACGAGTTACCGCTCTTCTGCAGGGTACGCATCTGGTTGACACAATAATCGGTGAAGAAGTATTTGCCGTACATGTCGGCATATTTCGCACCGCGATAGATGTATCCGCCGGTAACCGAACAATTTCCGGAGCTGTGCTGATATTCCCAGACAGGCGGTGTGAAAGCGGAAGCAGCGGCACATCCGGTGGTATTGAAGGTGTGCATCCCCTCGTAGCAACGCCATCCGTAATTCCGTCCGGCCGTGACTGTACCGGGTTCGTAATCGATTTCCTCATACAGGTTCTGACCGACGTCCCCGATCCAAAGATCACCGTTTAGCGGATCGAAACTGAAGCGCCAGGGATTACGCATGCCGATCGACCAGATTTCCTGACGGCCTTGTGACGGTTGCTGGTAAAATGGATTGCCGGGTGGTATCGCATATCCGGGAACACCTGAGGTGACCTGCAGTCGAAGCATCTTGCCGAGCAAGGTATCGGGATTTTGGGCCCTGTTACCGGGATCATTCGCCGAACCGCCATCGCCCATACCGATGTATAAATAGCCGTTTACTGGACTGAAAGCCAGACAACCGCCGTTATGATTCGAGTACGGCTGGTAAATGGTCATAAGGATTTCCTCTGAGGAGGCATTCGCCAGATTGGGATTGGTGGCATTGACCCGGAAACGGGAAATACGTGTATGACCAGATGGACGAGCAGTGTAGTTTACATAAAAATAGCCGGTCGACGCGTAGTCGGGAGCGAATGCAAGACCCAGCAATCCGCGTTCACCGCTGTATAGGACCGAAGAAGAAATGTCAAGGAATGAAGTGGCAAGTAACGTTCCCGTGGAATCGATGATGCGGATCCGACCGGGCTGCTCTACTACGAACAGGCGACTGTCACCGCAATTGCGGATATCTACCGGAGCCGTGAATCCGGTGCAATATTGTGTCAGGGAAATCACCGCGGAAGATTCGATGCTCATGAAAAGACCAATCACGAGAAAAAGTCGTTGTAACATTGTAATGCCTTCTTTTCGACAAAGTTAGAAAAGTAAGCGTACTGCCGACATCCGAAAAAACAAGAAAACCCGGCTTACGGGCCGGGTCGAACTATGGCAAAAGCGGTATTTCAGAAGATGATCTTGACGGTCATGAATACGATCGCTGAAATCAGAATCGCATCCACTACCAACAGCATATATAGGCTGATTGGAAAGGTCTCCTGCTTGTCTTCCACCTTTCGCATGGCGGGACCTTTATTATCGTCCTCCATGTGATCATAGGTCATCAACGGTTCGTTTTTCATGACGCGTGATTTTAGGTAATCTAACGCCGGTATCCGCCGGAAGTAATTCCAAAGAACTCTGTAATCCTACATTGTAAGAAACCAACCCTTTTGTTAAATAAAGACGACCTGTTATTTCAAATATTGTTGAATTTTGCCTGCGGAGAGAAAAATTCGAATGTCAGAAACAGGCAATTCTCCATTGAAAATCCCTCCTTGCTGCTGATATGACCGCATCTGGGCTCCCGGCTTTCAACCCTGCGACGACCTTAACCACCCAATCCATGACGAACCGTGACCTGAATCTCTTTTCCAACCATGTTTTAATGGTCCGCCCATCAGGATTTTACGGAAATCCGGAGACCAAGACCGACAATCACTTTCAGGAGAATATATCCAGTGCTGAACTCGCCGATCAGGCGATGAAGGAATTCGAACGTATGGTTGAAATGCTTCATCAGGCCGGAATCGAGACGACTGTGTTCGATTGCAATGATGGCATCGATACCCCGGATGCCGTCTTTCCGAACAACTGGTTCTCTGCACACCGTAACGGAACGATTGTACTGTATCCGATGAAAGCGCCGAACCGGCGCCGCGAACGAAGAGAAGTCATCATCGAATGGCTAAGCTCCAAGTATGAAAAACTGCTGGATTTAAGTCCGTCGGAGTCATCGGGTCGCTACCTGGAAGGTACCGGCAGCCTTGTCCTCGACCGACAACACCGGATCGCCTTCGCTGCTGTATCGGAGCGCACCGATCCCACATTGGTAACAGCGTGGTGCGAACAGACAGATTATCGCCCTTGTCTTTTCAAAGCGTTTGACCGCGACGGCAAGCCGGTTTACCATACGAATGTCGTGCTGTCGATCGGCCACGGTTTCACGTTGGCCGCATTGGATTGCATTGTTGATGAATCGGAGAGAAATGCCGTTCAAGATTTACTTAAAACAGACGACCGGACCATCGTCCGACTTTCCATTGATCAACTGCATGCCTTCGCAGGTAACGGACTCCAATTGACCGATGCTACCGGCATACCTGTCTTCATCCTTTCAAAGACCGGCTGGAACAGTCTGAACGAAAGTCAACGCCAAAGCATCAGTTCACGGACCAAAGTCGTCATACCGGATGTTCCCGTCATTGAACGTATCGGAGGCGGAAGTGTCCGCTGCA
>JBJOMA010000166.1:0-4996 GCA_046052625.1 Bacteroidota bacterium | reverse complement strand
CCAATACCAACATATCATTATCAAATCAAAAACAAGAAATCTCTAACAATCAAAACCCTATAACAATGGCAGACCTGAAAGCATTTGCAGAACAGTTGGTGAACCTTTCCGTCAAGGACGTGAACGAACTCGCTAAGATCCTCAAGGACGAATACGGTATCGAGCCGGCAGCTGCAGCTGTAGCAGTAGCAGCAGTAGGCGGCGGTGGTGCAGAAGGCGGCGGCGCAGCTGAGAAGACCAGCTTCGACGTCATCCTGAAGAACCCCGGCGGTGCGAAACTCAACATCGTGAAACTGGTGAAGGATATCACCGGTCTCGGACTGAAAGAGGCGAAAGACCTGGTTGACGGCGCTCCGAAGCCGGTCAAAGAAGGTGTTTCCAAAGATGAAGCCAACGCTATCAAAGCACAACTCGAAGAGGCAGGAGCTGAGATTGAGGTTAAGTAAGGAATCGGCGCCTGTTGGCTTGTTCTATAGACCTTTCCCCGCCTTGGCGGGGATTGGTCTATAACCATTTTTAACAGGCAGGTCGTGAGCGCTTACGGCCACCTGTTGGAAAAACAATAATTCTGACCCGAAAACCCTTGCAAACCGTGTCCAACGCCCTAGTTAACTCAACCAAACGGATCAACTTCTCCAGTGTCAAGAATCCGGTCGATTACCCGGACTTCCTGGAGATCCAGTTGAAATCCTTCCAGGATTTTTTCCAGCTTGAAACGACCGCCGACAACCGTCAGGCGGAAGGCCTCTTTAAAGTATTCAGCGAGAATTTCCCCATCTCGGATTCCCGCAACAATTTCGTACTCGAGTTCCTCGATTACTTCATCGATCCTCCCCGCTATTCCATCGAGGAGTGTATCGAGCGCGGCCTGACTTACAGCGTTCCGCTGAAAGCCAAGCTGAAGCTCTATTGCACCGATCCGGAGCACGAAGATTTCGAAACCATCGTGCAGGATGTCTATCTCGGACAGATCCCGTACATGACTCCGAAAGGGACGTTCGTGATCAACGGTGCGGAGCGCGTGATCGTATCGCAGCTCCATCGTTCCCCCGGCGTGTTCTTCGGTCAGAGCCGTCACGCAAACGGAACAAAACTCTACTCGGCACGCGTCATCCCGTTCAAGGGTTCGTGGATAGAATTCGCGACTGACATCAACAACGTCATGTATGCGTACATCGACCGGAAGAAGAAGTTCCCGGTTACCACGCTTCTGCGCGCCATAGGTTACCAGAACGACAAGGACATCCTGGAGATCTTCGGGCTCGCCGACGAGTTCAAGGTGACCAAGTCCGGAATCAAATCCATTCTCGGCCGTAAACTCGCCGCCCGCGTCCTCAAGACCTGGGTGGAGGATTTCGTCGATGAAGATACCGGTGAAGTCGTTTCCATCGAACGTAATGAAGTCATCATCGAGCGTGAGACCATCCTCGAGGAGCATCATCTGGACAATATCATCGATTCCGGTGTAAAGTCCGTGATCCTTCACAAAGAGGACGTCAGTGCCGGCGATTACTCCATCATCTATAACACGCTTCAGAAAGACACGTCGAATTCCGAAAAGGAGGCCGTCGAGCACATCTACCGCCAGCTGCGTAACGCTGAGCCGCCGGATGAGGAGACCGCACGCGGAATCATAGACAAACTGTTCTTCTCCGATAAGCGATATGACCTTGGTGATGTCGGACGTTACCGTATCAACAGGAAGCTCGGTCTTGAAATCGCCGAGGACACCAAAGTCCTTACCAAGATTGATATCATCTCCATCATCCGTCACCTGATCCAGCTGATCAACTCCAAGGCGGAAGTGGACGATATTGACCACTTGTCCAACCGTCGTGTACGTACCGTCGGTGAACAGCTCTATTCGCAGTTCGGTGTCGGTCTGGCCCGTATGGCGCGTACCATCCGCGAGCGGATGAACGTCCGCGACAACGAGGTTTTCACGCCGTCCGACCTGATCAATGCGAAGACGCTTTCTTCCGTCATCAACTCCTTCTTCGGAACGAACCAGCTGTCCCAGTTTATGGACCAGACCAACCCGCTGGCAGAGATCACGCACAAGCGTCGTCTCTCCGCCCTTGGACCCGGTGGTCTTTCCCGTGAGCGCGCCGGTTTCGAGGTTCGTGACGTACACTACACGCACTATGGCCGCCTCTGTACCATTGAGACGCCGGAAGGACCGAACATCGGTCTGATTTCCTCCCTGTGCGTCCATGCAAAAATCAATAACCTCGGATTCATCGAGACGCCTTATCGCACCGTTTCCAATGGTAAGGTGGATGTACATAAGCCGGTGGTTTACCTGACCGCTGAGGAAGAAGACAACAAAGTCATCGCCAACGCGAACACCGCTGTTAACGAGAAAGGTGATTTCGAAGAGACCAAGATCAAGGCCCGTTATCAGGGTGACTTCCCCGTATTGGAAGGAGAGAAGATCGACCTGATGGACATCGCTCCGAACCAGATCTCTTCAATCGCTGCTTCCTTGATTCCCTTCCTCGAGCACGATGACGCCAACCGCGCCCTGATGGGATCGAACATGCAACGTCAGGCTGTTCCGCTGTTGCGTCCCCAGGCTCCGATCGTAGGAACCGGTCTGGAAGGACTCATCGCACGCGACTCACGTGTTCTGATCAACGCCGAAGGCGATGGTGTCGTGGAGTATGTCGATGCCAACGAGGTCGTCATCCGCTACAGCCGTAAAGAGCAGGAGAAGATGGTTTCCTTCGAGGATGATGTGAAGACCTACCGTCTCACGAAGTTCCAGAAGACGAACCAGAGCACCTGCATGAACCTCAAGCCGATCGTCGTCAAAGGCCAGAAGGTCCGCAAGGGCCAGGTACTTTGCGAAGGATACGCTACCCAGAACGGTGAGCTGGCGCTTGGTCGCAACCTCAAGGTGGCATTCATGCCGTGGAAAGGTTACAACTTCGAGGACGCTATCGTAATCTCCGAGCGTGTGCTCCGTGAAGATATCTTCACCTCGCTTCATATCGATGAATACAGCCTCGAAGTCCGCGACACCAAACGTGGAATGGAGGAGCTTACGGCAGATATCCCGAATGTCAGCGAGGAAGCCACCCGCGAACTCGACGAGAACGGTATCATCCGTATCGGTGCTGAAGTAGGGGAGGGCGATATCCTGATCGGTAAGATCACGCCGAAAGGCGAGACCGATCCTTCTCCGGAAGAGAAACTGCTGCGCGCCATCTTCGGTGATAAGGCTGGTGATGTGAAGGACGCCTCTCTGAAGGTGCCGCCTTCTGTCAAGGGTGTTGTCATCGACAAGCGTCTCTTCTCCCGCGTAGTGGCCAAAGACAAGGCTGCCAAGAGCGATGAGAAAGTACAGGTCGAGAAGCTTGACAAGGAGTACAATGTTCAGATCGCCGACCTGCAGGAGATGCTTATTGAAAAGCTCTTCACGCTCGTAAGCGGTAAGACATCACAAGGTGTCACGGACATCTTCAAGGAAGTCGTCATCCCGAAGGGTGCGAAGTTCACGCAGAAGATGCTGGCTGAGATCAATTATGAAACCGTCGATCCTGATAAGTGGACTACCGAGAAAGACCGTAATGAGCTGATCAAGCAGCTCCTGCACAATTTCCGGATCAAGTTCAATGAAGTCACGGGACTTTACAAGCGCAAGAAGTTCGCACTGACCGTCGGTGATGAATTACCCGCCGGAATCGTCCAGATGGCCAAAGTCTATATCGCCAAGAAGCGTAAGCTGAAAGTAGGTGATAAGATGGCCGGACGTCACGGTAACAAGGGTATCGTAGCACGTATCGTCCGTGATGAGGACATGCCGTTCCTGCCTGACGGAACCCCTGTAGATATCGTATTGAATCCGCTGGGCGTACCTTCTCGAATGAACCTTGGTCAGATCTATGAGACCATCCTCGCATGGGCCGGTGAGAAGCTCGGTATGAAGTTCGCTACTCCGATCTTCGACGGTGCCTCGCTCGAGCAGATCGACGATTACGTCTCCAAGGCTGGCCTGCCCAAGTTCGGCAGTGCTTATCTGCAGGACGGAAATACGGGCGAGCGCTTCGATCAGCCTGCTACGGTCGGTATCATCTACATGATGAAACTCGGTCACATGGTTGACGATAAGATGCACGCACGTTCCATCGGACCTTACTCGCTCATCACCCAGCAGCCGCTCGGTGGTAAGGCGCAGTTCGGTGGTCAGCGTTTCGGGGAAATGGAAGTATGGGCGCTCGAAGCGTTCGGTGCATCCAACATCCTCCAGGAGATCCTTACCGTCAAGTCCGACGACGTCATCGGTCGTGCCAAGACCTACGAATCCATCGTGAAAGGTGAGAACCTGCCCACGCCCGGAATTCCGGAATCGTTCAACGTATTGCTCCACGAACTTCGCGGCTTGTGCCTGAAGGTCACGCTGGACTGATCGATTTGCAACTCCGGATTCCTAAGTTCCAACCTATCAGAAATCGCACATGGCAAACAGAAAAGAAATAAAGATCAAATCCAACTTCACGAAGATCATCATCAGTTTGGCATCTCCGGAAAACATCCTGGAGCAGTCGAGCGGTGAGGTCCTCAAGCCGGAGACCATCAACTACCGAACCTATAAGCCGGAACGTGACGGTCTCTTCTGCGAGCGTATTTTCGGTCCTGTCAAGGACTGGGAGTGCCATTGCGGCAAATACAAGCGCATCCGTTACAAGGGTATCGTCTGCGACCGTTGCGGTGTGGAAGTCACCGAGAAGAAAGTCCGTCGCGAACGTATGGGTCACATCACCCTGACCGTTCCGGTAGCGCACATCTGGTACTTCCGTTCACTTCCGAACAAGATCGGTTATCTGTTGGGACTTCCTACGAAGAAGCTCGACATGATCATCTATTACGAGCGCTACGTGGTCATTCAGGCAGGTATCAAGGGTGCGGACGGGGTCAGCTATCTGGACTTCCTTACAGAGGAAGAATATCTCCAGATTCTTGAGTCGCTTCCGAAAGACAACCAGCACCTGGA
>JBJOMA010000165.1:0-14194 GCA_046052625.1 Bacteroidota bacterium | reverse complement strand
CAGGTCAACTGTCATGTCCAATTGCATCTTCTTCAGGAAGGGAGACATATACAACCAGCAGACAGTAAATTACACCTACCAGCGGATACAGAACCTGAACGTCTTCAAGTACATCAACATCGGATTCCGTGAAGTACCCCGTGATTCTGTCCAGAAGTCACACCTGCTGGACGGCTACCTGCAGCTCTCCGCCATGGCGCGGCAGGATTTCACGATAGAGGCAGACGCCACCAACACCGGAGGTAACCTGGGTTTAGCGGGTTCTTTCGGCTACAGGAATAAAAACCTGTTCCGTGGCGCCGAAGTACTTGAGTTCAAAGTCAAGGGAGGTATCCAGTCTTTGCCGAACTTCTCCGATTCTACGATTCAGAAGAAGGTGTTCTTCTTCAACACCTACGAGCTGGGGCCTGAGCTGTCGCTTCAGTTCAAAAACTTCCTGCTGCCGGAATTCATCTACAGCAGTGAGAAATCGCGGCGCATGATTCCACGGACCGTATTGACTGCCGGATACAACCTCCAGGACCGGCCCGACTACCGTCGGTCCATTCTTAAGCTTGGCATGACCTACACCTGGCGGACGACACCGACGAAAAGTTTCGCATTCAGTCCGATGGAAATCAACTCGGTTTATGTAGATAAGTCAGCGGCTTTCCAGACACAATTGGACAGCCTGCGGGATCCGCAGTTGCAGTACAGCTATGATACTCACCTGATCAGCGCGATGCGCTTCAGTTATGTGTATTCCGGTCAGACGAAATCGACGGAACGTTTTTTCTACTTGAGGGCCAGCTTCGAATCGGCCGGACTGCTGTTGGCGCGGTTGGCCGGTCCGATGAATCTTTCCAAGAACAGCGAAGGTTTCTACGAGTTCGTCGGCATTCCGTTTTCCCAGTACGTAAAACCGGAGATCGATTTCAGCTTTCACCACTCCCTTGACAAGAATAGCTCGCTGATCTACCGGATCAATGCCGGTATCGGTATACCTTACGGGAATGCGAAATCACTGCCGTTTGAAAAAAGCTACTTCGTTGGCGGTGCGAACAGCATGCGCGCATGGATCGCCTATACGCTCGGTCCGGGATCCTATGTCAATAATCAGGGAATCGAACAGAGCGGCGACATAAAACTGGAAACGAACATCGAGTATCGTTCGTTCCTGATCAAGTTCCTTGGAACAGGCTCTATCGAGTCGGCCGTGTTCACCGATATCGGCAATATCTGGACGCTGAACGACGATGCTAACCGACCGGGCTCCAAATTCGATAACGGCCTGTTCGCCAAGGACCTTGCAGTTGGGAGCGGTATCGGTTTCCGATTCAACTTCACCTTCTTCATCCTTCGACTTGACCTTGCAGTCAAGATGCGCGATCCCGGACTGCCCGATACCGAACGATGGGTGTATCCCCGGCATAAGTTTGTCATCGGCGACGTTACGCCGAACCTTGCGATCGGTTATCCGTTCTAGCAGATGGCGGTTGGTGGTTGGTGGTCAGTGGTTATTGGTATGGATTTATTCAACTATGCAAGATCAAAATGGAATTCTCAGCTTTATTCATCTGCCGATCCAACCACAAAGCACTGTTCACCAATAACTGATTCATTCCCAACGATTTCCTAATCCCGATTTCTATATTAATTTTACACTCTATTTAACGCATACCAACACCTTCTATGTCCTATTCCAACATCGTCCAATTGCTTGGCGCCTCGGCCGACGGTCTGCTCAAACACGAATGCAAAGGTATCCGTAAAGAGTCCCTGCATCTTCCGGGGGCCGACTTCACCGACCGGGTCTTCGGTCCGAGCAACCGCTCCATACAGGTCCTGCGCAACCTGCAATCCATTTACGGCCACGGACGATTAGCGAATTCCGGCTACGTCTCCATCCTTCCTGTCGACCAGGGAATCGAACATTCCGCCGGCGCTTCATTCGCACCGAACCCGATCTATTTTGATCCTGAGAACATCGTCAAGTTGGCGGTCGAGGGCGGCTGCAATGCAGTCGCTTCGACGTATGGCGTGCTGGGTATGGTCGCGCGCAAGTATGCACACAAGATCCCGTTCATCGTCAAGGTGAATCATAACGAATTCCTCTCCTATCCGAACAAGTACGACCAGATCATGTTCGGTGACATCAAGGACGCTTGGAACATGGGTGCAGCCGCTATCGGTGCCACTATTTACTTCGGCTCTGACGAGTCGTCGCGACAGATCCGGGAAGTCAGTGAAGCGTTCGAATACGCGCATGAACTGGGCATGGCTACGGTCCTGTGGTGTTACTTGCGTAATCCGGGCTTCAAAAAGGACGGCAAAGACTATCATACTGCCGCGGACCTTACCGGTCAGGCGAACCACTTGGGTGTGACCATCCAAGCGGACATCATCAAACAGAAACTTCCCACGAACAACGGCGGATATACGGCTGTCAATTTCGGCAAGACCCATCCTAAAGTTTATTCTGAATTGACTACCGATCATCCGATCGACCTGTGCCGCTATCAGGTGGCCAACTGTTTCATGGGACGTGCAGGTCTCATCAACTCAGGCGGAGAATCAAAAGGCGCAAGCGACATGACGGAAGCGGTGACCACCGCCGTCATCAATAAGCGGGCCGGCGGACAGGGCCTCATTTCAGGCCGCAAAGCCTTCCAGAAGCCGATGGCGGATGGCGTAGAACTCCTGAACAACATCCAGGATGTTTACCTTTCCAAAGAAATCACCATCGCCTGATCACACGCATCAACAAGCATCACTGACATGTCCTGGTTCAAACGAATAAAGGAAGGGATTACCACCTCCACTACGGAAAAGAAAGAGACGCCGGAAGGTCTTTGGTACAAATGCCCTTCGTGCAAACAGATCATTCCCACCAAGGATCATATCGCGCGCAACTATGTTTGTGACTCCTGCGGTTACCACGATCGGATCGGAGCGCAGCAGTACTTCGACATCCTGTTCGACGAAGGGATTTTCGCGGAACTGGATGCCGAAATGATTTCCCTGGATCCGCTGGAATTCGCGGACACCAAGAAATATACAGCCCGTCTAAAGGACACTATGAAAAAGACGGGGATGAAGGATGCGATCCGTACCGCACACGGAATGGTGGACGGCGAGGAACTGGTGGTGGCGTGCATGGATTTCGGCTTCATCGGCGGTTCGATGGGCTCCGTGGTCGGGGAGAAAATATCCCGAGCGATTGACCACTGCCTCGAAACCAAAACCCCGCTGATGATCATCTCTAAATCTGGAGGTGCGCGTATGATGGAGGCAGCTTTTTCATTGATGCAGATGGCCAAAACCTCGGCCAAACTGACGCTGTTGGCGGATGCCGGAATACCCTATATTTCACTTCTGACAGACCCCACAACCGGCGGTGTTACAGCATCTTATGCCATGTTGGGTGACCTTAATATCGCCGAGCCGAAAGCCCTCATCGGCTTTGCCGGTCCGCGGGTGGTGAAAGAAACCATCGGCCGGGACTTGCCCAAAGGATTCCAGACCGCTGAATTCGTGCTGGAGCACGGGTTCCTCGATTTTATCGTAGATCGCAGGGAATTGAAGACCAAAATCCATCAATTATTGCGTCTTTTCAAAAATTAAGCGGTTTTTTGGTTTTTTCATATAATGAGGTATCTTTGCACCTCATTTTAACGACCTTAGAAGTAAAGCAATGAAAGTTACCAGCGCAGACAAGAAAGAGATTTTCAAGACCTACGGAGGAACAGAAACAAATACCGGTTCTGCCGAGGCACAGATCGCGCTCTTCACCAAGCGTATTGAATTCATGACGGATCACCTGCGTGAACGCAAGAAGGATTTTTCCACCGAGCGCGCCCTCATCACCTTGGTAGGTAAGCGCCGCAGTCTCCTCGACTATCTTCAGAAGAAGGACATCGAGCGTTACCGGAAGATCATCAACAGCCTGAACATCAGAAAGTAATAAATGTATATCAACAAGACATAAAAGGCGGCCAAAGCGGTTAGCCTTTTTTGTTTTTTAAGCGGTCCAATTATCATGTCCAACAAAGCGATTATTAAAGAATTCGATCTCGGCGACGGCCGTAAAGTATCGATTGAAACAGGTCGTCTGGCCAAGCAGGCAGACGGCGCAGTAGTAGTACGCATGGGTAATGCCATGCTTTTGGCGACGGTGGTCTCCAGCCAAAAGGCCAAAGAGGGAGTCGACTTCCTTCCGCTCACCGTCGATTACCAGGAACGATTCTCCGCAGTAGGTTCCTTTCCCGGCGGCTTCCTCAAGCGCGAGAGCCGTATGTCCGAATACGAAATCCTTATCAGCCGTCTGGTCGATCGTGCCCTGCGCCCGATGTTCCCGGACGATTATCATGCCGATACACAAGTGATGGTGCAGCTGGTTTCCGGCGACAAGACCATCCAACCGGATGCGTTGGCCGGACTGGCCGCCTCCGCAGCACTCACCATTTCAGACATCCCCTTCAACGGCCCCATCTCGGAAGTACGCGTTGCCCGTATCGACGGCAAACTGGTCATCAATCCGTTGACTGCCGATATCGAACGTAACGACATCGACCTGATTGTCGCCGGTACCATGGACAGTATCCTGATGGTGGAAGGCGAAATGAACGAAGTCAGCGAGCAGGAAATGCTGGAAGCACTCAACTTTGCGCATGCTGCCATCAAACTGCAGTGCAAAGCTCAGCTCGAGCTGCGCGAAATGTGCGGTAACAAGCCGAAGCGCGAATACTCGCATGAAACCAACGACGAGGCGCTGCGCGAACAGTTGCGTAAAGCCACCTACGACAAGGCCTATGCGGTAGCCCGTTCGGCCAACCCGAACAAGCACCAGCGCATGGAGGCTTTCCACGCCATCAAGGAGGAGTTCATGAATTCACTCCCGGAAGAAGAGCGTGATGCAAAGGCCGACCTGGTCGACCGCTACTTCTTCGACGTAGAGAGCGACGCGATGCGGAACTGTATCCTGAACGAAGGTGTACGTCTTGACGGCCGGAACACCACCAGCATCCGTCCGATCTGGTGTGAGACCGATTACCTGCCCTCACCGCACGGTTCGTCCATCTTCACCCGTGGCGAGACCCAGGCACTGGCTACCGTGACCCTCGGCAGCAAGCTCGACGAGCAGATGATCGACGTACCGATGTACGAAGGATCTTCCAAGTTCATGTTGCATTACAACTTCCCCGGTTTCTCTACCGGTGAAGTGAAGCCCAACCGCGCTCCGGCCCGGCGGGAGATCGGTCACGGCAATCTGGCCATGCGTGCACTCAAGAAAGTCATTCCTGACCAAGATTCATGCCCGTACACGGTCCGTATCGTTTCCGATATTCTTGAATCCAATGGTTCCTCCTCTATGGCCACAGTCTGCGCCGGTACGTTGGCGCTGCTGGATGCCGGTGTAAAAATCAAAGGACATGTCTCCGGTATCGCCATGGGACTCATCATGCGCAGCGACGGCAAATATGCCATCCTGAGTGACATTCTCGGCGACGAGGACCACCTGGGTGATATGGACTTCAAGGTGACCGGTACGGCGAAAGGTATCACCGCCTGCCAGATGGACCTTAAGGTACAAGGCCTCTCCTCTGAGATCATGCTTCAGGCGCTGAACCAGGCGCGTGAAGGCAGAATGCACATCCTTAACGAACTCGTTAAGGCCATGCCGGCCGCACGTGAAGACTACAAACCGCACGCTCCCCGTATCGTGAAGCTGATCATCGCCCGTGAATTCATCGGCGCGGTCATCGGGCCCGGCGGAAAGGTCATCCAGGAGATCCAGCGCGAAACCAATACGCAGATCTCGATCGACGAAGTCAACAACGAGGGCATCGTGGAGATCTCTTCCAGCGACAAGGCCGGCATCGATGCCGCACTGACCCGCATCAAGGGAATCGTTCAGGTACCGGAAATCGGAGAAGTGTACGAAGGAAAAGTGAAGAACATCATGGACTTCGGTGCCTTCGTGGAATTCCTGCCCGGCAAAGACGGACTTCTGCACATCTCCGAGATCAGCTGGGAGCGTCTGAACAGCATGGAAGGCGTCTTCAAGGAAGGTGAAATGGTGAAAGTGAAACTCATCGACATCGACAAGAAGACCGGAAAGTTCCGTCTTTCCCGGAAGGTCCTCATGGATAAACCGGAAGGCTATGTGGAACGCAGCGATCGCCCCGAAAGAGGCGACCGTCCGGATCGCGGTGGTGACCGTGGTGGCGACCGCGGACACAGAGGTGCCCCTCGCCGACCGGCTCCGCGCAACGAATCGGCTGAAAACTGATTCTTATCTGAAAAACAATACGAGGCTGCCCCGAAAGGCAGCCTCTTTTTTTGGGAATACCTGTAGGAAGAGCGGCCCGGTCTGCAATAAAGCAGCCTGTTTCAACATGTAACGAGACTCATCAACTGTCAACTTACGGATGATAAGAGACGCATCATCGCTTCATATGGGAATAAAACGGTTTTTTCAATGGTATGTGCACGCATAGGCCTACCGGCTGACAATTGTAAGGTCGGCTCCGATTATCATTTGTTTTCTGAAACAAAAGGCATTAGTGCCCGTTTCACCACTTCGAAATCAATTCACGAAAGCAAATTCGAGCAGCATGAGACAGCTAAAAATCACCAAGCAGGTAACCAATCGGGAAACCGCTTCTTTGGACAAATACCTGCAGGAGATCGGTCGGGTAGAACTAATCACAGCGGAAGAAGAAGTCCGTCTGGCCCAACTTATAAAGAAAGGCGATCCCCGTGCCTTGGAACGGCTGACGAAGGCGAACCTTCGCTTCGTGGTGTCCGTCGCTAAACAATACCAGAATCAGGGCTTGACCCTGGGCGACCTCATCAATGAAGGCAACCTCGGTCTGATCAAGGCCGCACAACGTTTCGATGAGACGCGTGGCTTCAAATTCATCTCGTACGCAGTATGGTGGATCCGTCAGTCCATCCTGCAGGCACTGGCCGAGCAATCGCGTATCGTCCGACTGCCTTTGAACAAGATCGGCTCGATCAATAAGATCAACAAGACGTTCTCGAAACTGGAACAGGAATACGAACGCGAACCTTCGCCGGAAGAAATCGCGGATGCCATGTCGCTCAACCTGGATGATATCAAGGAAGCGCTGCGCACCTCCGGACGACACGTTTCGATGGACGCCCCCCTTACCCAGGGCGAGGACGGCACGCTGATCGATGTCTTGGGCGATGACGACCAACCGAATCCGGACCACTCACTTATCACCGAGTCGTTGCGCCGGGAAGTGGAACGCGCCTTGTTCACGCTGACGACGCGCGAAGCGGATGTGATCCGCCTCTATTTCGGTCTTGCCGGAGAACAGCCGATGACGCTGGAAGAGATCGGCGAACGTTTCGACCTGACCCGTGAGCGGGTCCGTCAGATCAAGGAAAAAGCGATCCGACGACTAAAGCATACCTCGCGATCAAAAATATTGAAGACATACCTTGGCTGAAAAGCCGGGCTTGGGAGGCGAAGAGGGAGCAGCGATGCTCCTTTTTTTGTTTCAAGTTGCGAGTTGCGGGTTGCAAACTGGGAACCGGGAACTAGGAACCGGAAACTGGAAACTGGAAACCGGGAACTAGGAACCGGAAACTGGAAACTCTGACCAAAAACAATACCTTTGGATCACCTTTACTATCAGTAGCATGCCCATTATCGCTCCCTCCATCCTATCCGCTGATTTCGGCAATTTGCAGCGAGACGTCGAGATGATCAACGGCAGTGATGCCGACTGGTTCCACATCGATATCATGGACGGCGTATTCGTACCGAATATCTCCTTCGGATTCCCGGTACTCAAAGCGATCGCAAGACATGCCCAAAAGCCGTTGGACGTCCATCTCATGATCGTACAACCGGAGCGATACATCCAGGCCTTCAAGGAAGCCGGTGCCCATGTCCTGACCGTTCATCTCGAAGCCTGCACCCATCTTCACCGGACCGTTCAGGAGATTCGTGCAGCCGGTATGCAGCCCGGCGTAGCGGTGAATCCGCATACCGGCATTTCACTTTTAGAAGACATCATCGCCGATATCGATCTGGTATGTGTGATGAGTGTCAATCCCGGTTTCGGCGGACAGAAATTCATCGAGGGCACTTATGCCAAAGTGGAGGCTCTTAACAACCTCATCGCCCGAAAGAATTCAAAAGCGAAAATCGAGATCGACGGAGGTGTGGACGCTGTCAATGCAAGCGCTTTAGTAAAAACCGGAGCGGATGTACTCGTTGCAGGAAACACGGTCTTCTCTGCTCCGGACCCCGTCGGGATGATCCGGCAGTTGAAGGGGTGTTAGTTTGCAGTTCCCAGTTTGCAGTTTGCAGTTAGATTTTAGCTTATAATTCAGCTATTTTTTGGGGATAGATGAATTTCGTCGGATTGGCCATCATGAAGTTTAGAATTCGGCCGACCGTATTGCAATTTTCTTTCAAAATCCTGTATTGACTATCGTCTATATAGTCGAAGCGCTTCGAACAAACTGATCTCGAAGATCGTCTGATCTGATCAACTAAGGAATAGCGCTCATGGGTCGGAAAAGACAGACTAATCACTTGGATTTTACAAGCTAGTTCAAAGGCTAATTGATAAGCACGAAGATCTTTGAAAGTTCCCATCCTTAAATGTAAGTTGTATCCGCACCACTCGCTGCTGCATTGAAGCGATAAAAAATCGAAAAACGGAAACCGGAAACTTAAAACTGCAAACTGGAAACTGGAAACTATCCTTGAAGGTAATCCCTCAGGTACTCAAATCTCTCCGTCAGTTTTCCTTCGCGAATGATTGTTGCTCGGCCGATCAGTCCGTCTTTATCATCGGAAAACAAGGACGGCAGTACTCGCTCAATCAGATGTTTCCCGAAACCGTCGGACGCATCGCGCGGCAGCTCACAAGGTAGGTTATCGATAGCCATGACCGTGATGGCCTGTCTTTCAAAAGGCGCAATTTCATTTCCCGTCAGCGGATCATAACCCATGAATTTTTCTTCGATCGTCGTTGGACGGCTCGTGGAGGGAATGCTGCCGTTCATATCGCAGGTGACATCCGCAATCACGCTGACTCTGAAGTCGGGGTCTTTCATACGTTTCAGTGAAAAAAGAATTTCAGCACGTGGGTCCCAGTAAGTGCAATGGATCAGCAGATCCGTATAAGCGGCGAAGGAATCGGAGTCTGCGAAGGTGCAGCGGAAATTCTCCGGATGCTGATGGAACTCCTGGCTGGAATACCCGGAACCGTCGCGCGACACGTAGTAATCAGCCGAATGCAACTGGACATACACCGGTTCGCGGAACGTGTAATGAAGGTATTCGTACGGAGTGACTTTGCGAAGATTCATTGCGCCCATTGTTTCACAGGCACCGTTAGCTACACGACCGCTACCGGTGACAACAACCTTGATATTGGGCAGGTTGACCTTCTGCAATTCTGCAAAGAGCTCTTTTTTATCGTGGCACTCATGCGCCGGTTTGAGCTGGAAGAGACCGTACTTCAATCCGTATCCCATGATTCCATTGTAGGCACCGACGATTCCGGCATAACGTCCAAAGCCGATTATACGGTTGCCTTGTGAATCGACCAGACATTCATAATCGACCAGACGGATCCCTTTTTCTGCAATGGTCTGAAGCAAGGACCTGTTATACGGCTGCTTTTTAATCGTGTGCGAGAAGAAAAAATAGGTTTTACCAGCTATCAGTTCAGTCTTCGGGACCTCTTTGATTCCCATAAGGATATCGCATTCCGAAAGGTCTTCCTGAACCGTTACACCCGCATCCCGGTATTCTTGATCGGTAAAAGCGCGCCATGGACTCGGCTGCACGAAGACGGTCACATTCGGAAAAGAAGCCACGATTTGACGGCACTGTTCCGGGGTGAACGGAACCCTTCTGTCGCGGGGCATCTTCCCTTCGCGTATGACACCCAGGCGGATGGAATGCATGAAACAACTGATTTCGAACCTTTCCTTACTCCTATTTCCCGATAAGGTTTCATTCTTTGACTTGTGCCGGCTACCTTTGTCCTCTCAACCATGCGCATCGATCTGCTTACCGTCGTACCCGGATTGTTGGAGAGTCCTTTCGCCCACTCCATCGTACACCGGGCCATCAAGAAAGGGCTGGTGGAAATCCATATCCACAATCTTCGGGAATACACGACTGACAAGCACCGGACGGTGGACGATTATCCGTATGGCGGAGGCGCGGGCATGGTGATGATGGTAGAACCGGTAGCGCGCTGTATCGAACACCTTAAATCGCAACGGACGTACGACACTGTGATCTACATGAGTCCGGACGGAGAGCTCTTCGACCAGAAGGTCGCCAACCGACTTTCGTTGCTGAAGAACATCCTCATCTTGTGCGGACACTACAAAGGTGTTGACGAGCGCATCCGCGAACTGTTCATCGACCAGGAGATTTCTATCGGGAATTTTGTGTTATCCGGCGGAGAACTGGCCGCGGCGGTGGTTTGCGATGCTGTAATACGATTGCTTCCGGGAGCTATCGGTGATGAGACATCGGCCTTATCGGATTCCTTCCAGGATGACCTGATCGCTCCGCCGGTTTACACCCGTCCGGCAGAATTCAGGGGGAATAAGGTTCCAGACATCCTGTTATCCGGTAATGCGCCGGAGATCGATAAATGGCGGCACGAACAGGCGGTAAAACGGACGAAAGAACGGAGACCGGAGCTATAACTAGTTTCCGGTTCCCGGTTTGCAGGCATGTCCGCCCAAAGCGGGCTGCGAGTTGCGAGTTGCGGGCGTGTCCGCCGAAGGCAGGAGTGCGAGTTACGGGTAACGAGTTGCGGGTTGCGAGATGGAAGTTGCATACTACTTGGATCTTGGAACCAACCACTAACCACTAACCACTAATTTTCTCCCTACTATTGTTTTTTAAGGAAATTCCCTATATTTGCAGTCCGATTTCGGGCCCATCCGTGTCGTAAATAATTGATTATCATGGACTTAGTTAAAATCGCATCTGAAAGCACGATTGAAAAGCGTGAAGTTCCCGTCTTCAAAGCCGGTGATACTGTAACGGTTCACTATAAAATCATCGAGGGAAACAAGGAGCGTATCCAGCAGTACCAGGGCGTCGTACTTCAGCGCAAAGGTTCCGGACTGACGCAGACTTTTACGGTCCGTAAGATCTCCAACGGTGTCGGCGTCGAGCGTATCTTCCCGCTTTACTCTCCGAAAATCGACAAGATTGTCGTTGACAAGCGCGGTATCGTCCGTCGTGCCCGTATCTTCTATCTGCGCGGCATTTCCGGTAAGAAGGCTCGTATCGAAGAGAAGAAGTCGTAAGCTTCCGGCTTATCAAGCATACAAAGGCTGTCCGCTCCGGACGGCCTTTTTTTTTCACCACTGGCCGGTATTGAGCATCACCAGCGTACAGGCTTCAATCGGTTCAATCTTGTTTTCAATCAACCGCTTTTCCAGTTCGGGATTTTCAGCTCCGGGATTGAAAATCACACGTCTGGGCTTCAGGGAAACGATATAATCGTAGTAGCCTCTCTGGTTATCGGCAGAGAGGTATAACGTCACGGTATCAACATCCGTAAGTGCCGGTTGTCCTTTCTGAATTGCTACTCCATCCACCTCCCCTGCTCTGTTACCAATGGCTGACACCTGATGGCCGTGCTGTTTTAACGAACGGAGCGCCATATTTGAATAACGGTCTGTTTTTTCAGAAGCGCCTAGGACGAGGGTGTGCATGGTTAGTGGTTAGTGGTCAGTGGCTAGTTCCAGGTTCCAAGCCGGATCGTAGCGAAAAAATAGCTGCCGGGATCAACAGGCTTCCACGTAATTCAGATCGCGGTGGAAGGTGTCCTGCAAGTGAGCGATTGCCCATAACGGAAGTGCGAAGGATATTACTCCGACGATGGCGGCAGCAAGGACATTCGGTTGCGTGGTGAAACCACCCAATGTTTCTGAGAGGTATTTGAATAAAAGTGTCAGCGGAATCACAGAACCGCGTACGAAATTCGGCACCGTATTGGTCACCGTCGATCGGATATTGGTACCGAAAAGTTCTGACGCCATGGTCACAAACAAAGCCCAGTATCCCGTACCGGCACCCAGAAGGAAGCAGACGAAGTAAAACCAGTCCAAATCCGTGGAGAGCGGCACAAGTGTAAAAAAAGTCAACACCAATGAAGTCAGCAGGAACAGGATAACCACTTTCTTACGGCTGTGCATCAGCTGACTAAGCATCCCGCTGAGGAAATCGCCGGCAGAAAGTCCGATGTAGGTATACATTACGGCTGTTCCGGTCACTACACCGTTGATTCCGAGTTCAGCAGCGATTGTTTCGCACATAGAAATAGGAATACTGACGATATACCAGACCGGAAGCCCGACAAGAATGATATAAAGATATCGGCGAAACAACTGACCGTTCCGGAACAGTCCGATGAAGTTGCCGCGTTTAACATCCGAATTACGGACAGAATGGAAGAGTTTCGATTCGAACGTGCCGATGCGCAGGGCAAGCAGGAAGAGACCCAGCGCCCCGCCGACGATGTAGGCCATTTGCCAGCCGACCAGGTGGGACCCGAACCAGCCGTTAATGACCGAAGCGAAAAAGGCTCCCTCCTTCCCCACCAGCGAAGCGAAGACGGCACCCAGTGCGCCAAAGGTGACAATCAGCATGGTTCCGTATCCACGACTTTCCTTCGACATCGACTCCACAACGAGGGTGATGCCGGCACCGAGTTCCCCGGCGAGTCCCAGACCGGCCAGAACACGGATGACCGCATAGGCAGGAAGCGAAGTGGCAAAAGCATTGGCGATATTGGCCAGGGAATAAAGAAGAATCGAACCGAAGAGAACGGACAAGCGTCCGCGCTTGTCGCCCAGGATACCCCATAAGATCCCTCCGATCAGCATGCCACCCATCTGGCAGTTAAAAAGGAAGATGGAATTCTCCTTCAGGAACGGTCCGCCGAATCCGAGGGCCTCCAGGCTTTCCTTCTTGATGACGTTGAACAGGATCAGGTCATAGATGTCGACAAAATAGCCCAGGGCGGCGACAATGACCAGGGCGTTGAAGGGGTTTCGGATGGATGGAGCGGCTCCTTGCATAGCGCGAAAGTACTAAAAGTGAATGGGAGTGGTTCCGAGGTTTAAACGGCCGAAAAAAGGTGGCTGATCAAAATCAAGGTGTCTAAATCAAACTATTTACCAAGTCTATTCTGCCTTTCACCAAGCTAGAAGACGGTACTTACCAAAACCTGGGACAGTTCACCAAATTTCTTTGTATGACTTTGATAAGCGTGGTAGATTGCTGATTGACAATCTTCTAAATTTTTGAGAAATCCCTAAGCGGGTCACTCATACATTTCACCTGACACTAGAAAAAGATGAAATCAATTCTCTTTTCCGAATCCGTAATGCAATCAACTGAACCTATGACCAGATCCATTGATGGCTCGATTAGAAAAGCAGGCATTAAATCCGCTTTGCTATTTATCGCATTGCTATGCTCCGTATCCGGTAGCGCTACTACCTATTACGTCAACGATAATGACGGTGAGAATTACTATAGCTCAGGTCCGGGCAGCAACATGAACTATGGGACCATCAATGCACCTTTTTCCAGCATATCCACTGCACTCACTTATTGCTTTTCAGGCGACACTGTCCTGGTGGATCCGGGCACCTATAACGAAAATATCATCATCAGCGTAGCTGTGACCATTCTCGGGCCTAATACCGGGATACCGGGATATCATCAGTCGAACCGAAATCCGGAAGCCATTATTAACAGTCCCTATATACGGGCCATTGAAATACACTCCGGCATATGTACGATTTCAGGTTTCACTATCACCAATACACAAGACTTATCGAATGAGCGGTACATGATCAAAGCCGGAAACTTCTTCACGAACGGCAACAATATCACCCGTCTGAACTTCACAGACAACATCCTTCGAAAATACCACACGGCTCCGGGTGGGTTCGCGCTGATGATTCAGGACAACTCTGGAATTTCCCGTCAAATCAGCATTGTCGACAACCTCATCGATTCCACCACCAGTGTCAGCGGCGGTATTGCAGTCTGGGTTTCCGGAATAGACAACACGATATCAAGAAACCGTTTGAATACCCTGAATTATGATGCCATCAATCTTTCAGCTAGCTCAGGTAATCTTCGTGCGGAGATCACTCAAAATTATATTAA
>JBJOMA010000164.1:0-16403 GCA_046052625.1 Bacteroidota bacterium | reverse complement strand
CTCAAGGCGTCCATTTTCTGCGCACGCGAAATACGCGGTATGGCATCCATGGAGAATGCGCTGATGCCCTGCCGCTGACATGCTTCGATAAGTGAAGGATTGGTAGCTGCGTAAAGGAAGGAGATGATGACCGCTCCTTTTTTCATGCAGGACACCTCCTGCTCGGTAGGAGCGTTCACTTTCAGTACTACATCAGCCTTACTCAACAGCTCTTTCGAATCGGTTGTCAGTGTGGCTCCGGCATTTACGTACTGTTCGTCGGAGTAGTAGGCGGCAAGCCCCGCTTCCTTCTCCATAAGTACGGAATAACCGGATTTCACTAGTTGTTGTACGACTTCTGGGGTCAACGCAACTCGGCGCTCCCCTTGCTTGGTTTCTTTTGGTGCTGCAACAATCACGGTACGAGGATTTTAGCCCTTGAAAATGGAGCGCAAAGATATCAAATTACGGGATATTGTGAAAAAATCGAGTTTAATACCGGATCCGAGGTCCTTCTAAATTGGGTATATTTGCACTATATGCTTAAACTGAATCAATCCACTTTTGATAAGCTGGAGGAATTGTTGGTATTGGGTGGATACAAAGTCCGGACCGAGAAAGGCAATTTCAAGTCCGGCAGCTGCATCATCGAACAGTCCAAACTGATTGTCGTCAATAAATTCTCCCCGGTTGAAACGAAAGTCACCTTCCTGATGGATGCTATCCGTCAGCTGGACCTTGACACGTCGCTCTTCGACGAACGGTTTTCCAAACTGCTTCAGGATGTCCGCGATATGAAGGCTTCCGATGAATCCGTGTCAGACTCGGTACCGGCGGAGACTACTGACGCAGGCGCCTGATATCCCATGCAACTTACCTTCCTCGGTACCGGTACGTCCCAGGGAGTGCCAATGATCGGATGTGATTGTCCGATCTGTTCATCGCAGGATTCCCGTGACAAACGTCTGAGGACCTCTGTGCTGCTGACTACCTCCACTACAAGTGTCGTAATCGACTCCGGTCCCGATTTCCGTCAGCAACTCTTACGCGAGAACGTCCGCCGTCTTGATGCCGTGGTTTTTACCCACGAGCACAAGGATCATATCGCAGGTCTGGACGATGTCCGTGCATTCAATTATTTCACGGGCAAGCCGGTCGATGTTTTCGCGACGCACCGCGTTCAGGATGCGCTCCGCAGGGAATTCGCCTATGTCTTTACCAACGAGACGTATCCCGGAGTCCCCAGAATCAACCTGCATACGGTGCACGAGGTGCCGTTCACGATCGGTGATCTGCCGTTTCACCCTTTCGAAGTGCTTCACCTGAACATGCCCGTCACAGGTTATAGGATCGGTGAACTCTGTTACATCACGGACGCGAATCACATTCCGCCTGCCTCCGAGGAGATCATAAAAGGATCAAAAGTCCTGGTGCTGAATGCTCTCCGAAGGGAAAAACATGTTTCACATTTCAATCTCGAAGAGGCGCTTGCGCTAATTGAGAAATTCCGCCCCGAGCGTGCCTATTTGACGCATATTTCGCACCAATTGGGGCTCCATGCCGCCCTGGAAAAAGAACTTCCTGCAGGCGTAGAGTGCGCTTACGACGGACTGACAGTAGCAGTCTGATTTTTGCCTTTTTTTTCTTAAATTTGCAATAAATACGCTGTTTTTCACCTAAATACGGCCGTTTTACAAAGCACCCATGTTTGAGAATCTAAGTGACAAGCTGGATAGGGCGTTCAAAGTCCTCAAGGGACAAGGACGTGTAACAGAAATAAACGTCGCTGAGACGTTGAAGGAGGTCCGCAAAGCCCTGTTGGACGCCGACGTCAATTACAAAGTCGCTAAACAGTTCACGGATACCATCAAGGAGAAAGCGTTAGGGCAGAATGTACTCACCGCGGTCTCTCCGGGTCAGTTGCTGATCAAGATCGCCCACGACGAACTGAAGGAGTTGATGGGTGGCGAGAAAGCGGAAGTGGACCTGAGCGGTTCACCTACCGTAATCCTAATGTCAGGTCTGCAAGGTTCGGGTAAGACGACGCTCTCCGGAAAGCTGGCCAATTTCCTCAAGTCCAAAAAACAGAAGCATCCGCTTCTTGTGGCATGCGACGTTTACCGTCCTGCTGCGGCCGACCAGTTGAAAGTGCTGGGCGAGCAGATCGGTGTACCGGTCTATTCGGAACCCGGTAATACGGATCCCATCGCCATCGCGAAAAAAGGTATCGCTTACGCCAAAGAACAGAACCGCAATGTGGTCATCATCGATACGGCCGGCCGCCTCGCGGTCGACGAGCAGATGATGGACGAGATCGAGTCGTTGAAAAAGGCGTTGAATCCGCAGGAGATACTGTTCGTCGTCGACTCCATGACCGGTCAGGATGCGGTGAACACGGCCAAGGCCTTCAACGACCGGCTCGACTTCGACGGTGTCGTCCTTACCAAGTTGGACGGTGATACGCGTGGTGGTGCAGCCTTGTCGATCAAATCGGTCGTCAACAAACCGATCAAGTTCGTCGGTACCGGTGAGAAACTGGATGCGTTGGACATCTTCTATCCCGAGCGCATGGCCGACCGGATCCTCGGCATGGGTGATATCGTTTCGCTTGTCGAGAAGGCCCAGGAGCAGTTCGACGAGGCTGAAGCGGCCCGGTTGCAGAAGAAGATCGCCAAGAACCAGTTCAACCTGGAGGATTTCTACGGGCAGCTCCAGCAGATCAAGAAAATGGGTAATATGAAGGACTTGCTGGGCATGATTCCGGGTGTCGGAAAGGCGATCCGGGATGTCGATATCAGCAATGACTCTTTCAAGCAGATCGAAGCCATCATCCAGTCCATGACAGTCGAAGAACGCCAGCAACCGGGTATACTTTCCGGAAGCCGCCGTACCCGCATCGCTAAGGGCAGCGGTACGACCGTGCAGGACGTGAACCGCTTATTGAAGCAGTTCGAAGACATGCGCAAGATGATGAAGATGATGTCCAACAAGGACCAGGCTGCGAAAATGATGCGAAACATGCCGGGAATGCGGCGCTAACACGATGACGATGGAAACGGAACTCACTTACCGCTTGCTGGACGGGAAAGCCATATCGGCAGACATCCGCCGCGGCATTGCCGCTTCTGTCGAGCAGATGAAAGCGGAAGGGAAGCGCGTGCCTCATTTGTGTGCCGTACTCGTCGGTAATGAAGGCGCCTCGGAAACATATGTCGCTTCGAAGATCAAGAACTGCAAAGAAGTCGGTTTCGATTCTTCGCTCATACGCTTTCCGTCAACCGTTACACAGGACGAATTATTGGAGACGATCAAGTCCCTGAACGAGAATGCTTCCATTGACGGCATCCTGGTGCAACTGCCGCTGCCTTCGCATATCAATGTGCAGAAGGTGACAGAGTCCATTCTGCCGGAAAAGGACGTAGACGGATTCCATCCCCTGAATGTAGGACGGATGGTCCAGAACCTTCCCTGTTTCATTCCCGCAACGCCGCTGGGCGTCCTGCTGATGTTGGAACACGCAGGAATCAGTACGGCCGGTATGCATTGCGTCGTAGTCGGCCGGAGTAACATCGTCGGTAAGCCGATGAGCATCCTCATGGCGCAGAACTCGGAACCCGGAAATGCGACCGTGACCTTGTGCCACAGCAAGACACGCAATCTTTCCGAAATTACTCGTACTGCGGACATCCTTATATCCGCGATGGGTCGTCCTCGATTCATCAAAGCTGACATGGTCAAGCCGGGAGCTGTGGTGATCGATGTGGGAATTGTACGTATCGAAGATGCGACCACCAAGTCCGGTTACCGGATCGTGGGTGACGTGGATTTCGAAGAAGTAGCACCGAAGTGCAGCCATATCTCGCCGGTTCCGGGCGGTGTCGGATTGATGACCATCGCCGGATTGATGATGAATACGCTGCGTGCGGCGCGCAAAGACATCCGATTTTTCTGAACACCATGTCGTCGGGCGACATTTCGTATCCCCTGATGGAGCACTTCTTTACAGTGCAGGGGGAAGGATTTCATACCGGTAAATCCGCCTATTTCCTTCGTCTTGGCGGGTGTGATGTGGGTTGTGTCTGGTGTGATGTAAAAGAATCCTGGGATGCGGCAGTCCATCCGCATTCGACCGTTTCATTCATGGTGGATCAGGTCCTGCAGGCCGGAGCAGTTCGTGTCGTTGTCACCGGCGGCGAGCCTTGCATGTATGATCTGCAGCCTCTGACCGACGCGTTGCATAATGCAGGACTGGAATGCTTTCTGGAAACTTCCGGGGCTTATCCGATTTCCGGTACGTGGGATTGGATCTGCGTATCTCCCAAGAAATTCAAAGGTCCGATAGCGGCGGCTTTGAGACGCGCAAACGAGCTAAAAGTCGTCATCTATAACCGGCATGATTTCGACTGGGCGGAATCCCATGCACGCGTTGTTTCTGCTGACTGCAGGCTTTACTTGCAACCCGAATATTCGGTCTTGGAAAAAATCCTTCCCTTGGTCATCGAGTATGTGAAGGGGCATCCCTTCTGGACCATATCGTTGCAGACACACAAGGTGATGCAGATTCCTTAGGTGATTTCTGTTGCAGTTTCTTTTCTGTTAACCACAGGTATGCCTGCAGTCAGGAAGGCGGTTATGACGACCTCTGTAAAGACCCATGGCCATCCTGCGCCGCTTCCTTCCGGATCTTAATTTGCCAGCCAAAATGTGTGTAACTCCTTTTGCGTTTGAATGAAGCCGGTTGGATTGGCCTTATTTTTGAATATGCACATTTGTTACTACATGATTCGCTACAGACTTCTGTTTTTTTGCCTTTTCATGCTTCCTGTGCTGCTTCATGCACAGAAGAAGTTGAGTTCCTCCAACGAACGGGCCGTACGCCTGTTCGAGTCGGCGCTGAGCAATTATAATGCCCGTCAGGACGAAAGAGCGCTCTCCGCCATTGAACAATCCTTGGAAGCCGATCCGAATTTCGTCGAGCCTTTATTGCTGCGTGCCAATATCTTTACTGACCGGAAAGACTATGACCGTGCAATCGAAGCTTACCGGTTGGCACTGAGGACATCTCCTGATTTCTTCCCTAATACCTACTATTCGTTGGGGAAACTGGAATTCCTGCGTCAGCAGTATGACTCCGCTGAAGTGCATTTCAACAAGTTCCTTTCCTACCCCGGAACCAGCGAAGTATTCCGGACGAATTCCCGGCGATTGGTCTCTTCGTGCATTTTCGCACGGGCTTCTTTGAGGAATCCGGTTCGATTCGATCCGAAAAACATGGGAGGTGCGATCAATACTTCTTCACAAGAATATTTCCCCGCCATCACCGGTGACGGTAACACATTCCTGTTTACCCGCAGGATAAAGAGCACGAGTGCGAACGGCAAGGTCAGCGATCAGGAGGATTTTTATGTCAGCAAGAAAGAAAACGGAAAATGGTCCGAGGCGCAGGCTGTCCGAGAAATCAATACGAGCGGAAACGAAGGCGCTCCTACGCTTTCCGCTGACGGACAATATCTTTTCTTCACCGCTTGCGAGGAGTTGTACAACGACCTTGATGCGCGTCCTACCAAAGGAAGCTGCGACCTGTTCATCGCCAAGAAGGTAGGTGAGCAGTTCGTCAATCCCAGAAACCTTGAAGAGCCCGTGAACTCGGGAGCTTGGGAAAGTCAGCCTTCGTTCTCATCCGATGGACGTACATTGTATTTCGTACGCGCCGTCAAGGGTACGGACGGAAAAAAACATCGCGATATTTTCGTCACCCGCATCGATGACCGTTCCAGCTGGAGTACGCCGGAACCGCTTGGCAGCAAAATCAATACATCCTTCGATGAGACCTCGGTTTTTATTCACCCCGATGATCAGACCCTTTATTTCTCTTCGGATGGTCACGCCGGAATGGGTGGACAAGATATTTTCATGAGCCGGCGTTCTCCTGCCGGGGATTGGGGTGAACCGGTCAACCTGGGTTATCCGATCAATACTGCGAACGACGAGAATTCCCTGCTCGTCAGTCCTGACGGGACTACGGGTTACTTCGCCTCTGACCGTGAAGGCGGTTATGGCGGACTCGACTTGTATCAATTTGAATTGGATGCGGCATTGCGTCCGCAGATTGTCACCTATATGAAAGGTAAAGTGTTCGACAGCGAAACAAAGAAGCCATTGGGTGCCTCCTTCGAATTGATCGATCTCGATACCAAGCGCCCCGTCGTCACTTCGACATCCAATCCCGGAAACGGAGAATTCATCGTTTGCCTGCCCACCGGTAAACGTTATGCTTTGAATGTCGCCCGCGACGGCTACCTGTTCTTTTCGGAGAATTTCGAATTGAAAGGACCGAAACCTGCTGCGGATCCGTTTCTCCGAGACGTGCCCCTGAAGCCTATTAAAGTCGGTGAGGCGGTTGTCCTGAAAAACATCTTCTTCGATTTCAATAAGTCGGATCTGAAGGAAGAGTCAAAGGTCGAACTGAATAAGATGGTTGCTTTTCTTACCCGCAATCCGAAGCTCAATGTTGAAATCGGCGGACACACAGACAACATCGGCGGCAAGGCGTACAACCAGACATTGTCTGAAAAGCGGGCCAGAGCCGTGCTTGAGTACATAGCTGCGAACGGGATTCCGGCTGCGAGGTTGAGTTCAAAAGGGTACGGAGACAACCAGCCCATCGCGGACAATGCGAATGAATCCGGCAGGGCGCAGAACCGGCGCACGGAATTCAAGATCGTGTCGATCAATCAGTGAGCCGCTGAAAGCAGCACGATGTTCCGGCCGATGCGTTGTCCGTCCTTTCGTTGAATGACCAGCCGGTAAACACCGGCCGTATAACCTGACAAGTGGACGGTGACGCGTTCGCCGTAAATGGATTCTTCGAAGATGATCTCACCTGTCGTTGATATGACGGATAATTTCAACTCCGTCCCGTAAGTCCAGCCGTCGGGTAGTCGTACCTGAAAGATTCCGTCGGTCGGATTTGGAAAAACTTCCGGTTTGTATGGAAGTTCATTCTCTTTTATGCCGATGACCCAAGGGGTTGTTTGAGAGCAACTGCTGATATCGGTTTTTACGAAAAGCATCGATTGTATGCCCTGGGGTTCTGAAGTCGTTGTTCCGCCGAGCAGGAAAAAATTACCGGAATCTTTTTCAGCATGTTCGATGACTTCATCCTGTCCTTTCCCGAGCGTGCAACTTCTGTTTGCAAAGACAAGGCTGGTGGTAAAAAGGTTGACAACGAAATCATTTCCTCCTTGTCCCGAACTGCTGATGTATCCGCAAGCATATACGGTATCGTTTGATACAAAGAAATCGTTGTAACCCGAATCACCCGGATCAGATGTGAAATTCTGGTTGACAAGAAATCCGTTCCCGGATATCTTTTGAATCAGGAAATCCAGATCAGTTCGACCCGAATATGTCTTTGAGCCGCAGACCAAAATTTCTCCGGAAGGCAATTCCTCTACATCATGTATCTCTTCCCTGTCGAGGTTGGTGGTGGAATAGCTCCACTCCTGATTTTGTAATACGGGATAGGTACGCCGAATCACCAATGCTTTTCGATGGAAGTCGTTCGGGTTCTCGGTGAATCCGGCGAAAAGCAGGTCCCCGTCAGTGCAAAGTGTTGCTTTCAGAAGGGTCGAGTTTTCCGAAACCTGATAAAACTGTTCCTGCACCAAGGTACCGGACGGGTCAACCACCAGCATCCATCCTGCCACACTGCCTGATCCGGGGCGTTGGGACGAGCCGCAAAGCAGGTAGTTGCCGTCAGGAAGCAGCAGTGCATCATGAAGGAAATCCCAGTCTGTGCCGCCGTAGGTATGAGTCCAAAGCGTATCACCGTTCCTGTCCAATCGCAATAAATAGCCGTCATAGTCATTATTGGACGAGAAGCTGTTCGTGTACCCGGCGAGCAGCCATCCGCTGTCCGGTAATGCGATGATATCACGTGCCTGGTCGACCCCGCCACCTCCGAAGGTTTTTTCCCATAAGAGTGCACCATCACTGTCGGTACGGAAAAAGACCAGTCCCGTTTGTGCCGTGCTTGGTCCGGAGTAAGAGCCGAAAATACCGTAACCGCTTTCGGTTGAAACAGCGAATGATGGAAAGGTGTTGAAATTGCCCCAGCGGAAGGTCCTACGGAAAGATTGTGCCTTTGTCACGGAACATGTCAGCAACAGCGAAAACATCAGAAGGCGTTTCATGGGTGCGACTTTTTATCGGATAGCCGAGCGGATCTTCAATAAACGCTGGAGCACCTCTTCCAGATGATCAAGATGCAGCATGTTGGCCCCATCAGATTTGGCGTTACGGGGATCAGGATGCGTTTCAACGAATAGTCCATCAACTCCGACAGCGACTGCGGCCTTGGCGATCAATTCGATCAGGTCAGGACGACCACCGGTGACCCCGGCAACCTGATTGGGTTGCTGAAGCGAGTGGGTGATGTCCATGATGACCGGTACGCCGTTCGCCTTCATGGCTGCAATGGAACGGAAATCGACGATGAGATCCTGGTATCCGAACATGGTGCCTCGCTCGGTCAGCAGGATATGGTCATTGCCGGTGCTACGTACTTTGTCGACAGCGAACTTCATAGATTCTGCGGAGAGGAACTGCCCCTTTTTAATATTTACCGCTTTGCCTGTTTTTCCGGCAGCAATCAGCAGATCGGTCTGACGGCAAAGGAAGGCCGGAATCTGCAACATATCCACATAGGCAGCAGCTTCTTCGGCTTCGTAGGATTCATGGATGTCGGTGACGACAGGTACTTCGAATCGCTTGCGTACCTCACCCAGTATCTTCAGTGCAGGTTCGTCTCCGATACCCGTGAAGGAGTCGTTACGCGTGCGGTTGGCTTTCCGGTAGCTGGCCTTGAAAACGTAGGGGATCTTCAATCGTTCGGTGATCGACTTTATCTTTTCCGCAATACGGAAGGTCATTTCCTCGCCTTCCACCACACAAGGGCCTGAAAGCAGGAAGAAGTTTCCGGAATCCGTATTTCGCATGTAAGGCAAGTAAGAGAGCATGATCAGAACGATTTTTGCAAAGATAGGAAAGCTCCTTGAGCAGTACCTTTTTCGGCATCCAGCCATTCGCTCAGGAAATCGCTTCCGATACGGAAATTCCATTTTCCGTTGTCGTATTCGAATCCGGGTCCGGCTGTCAGCTCGGTATAACCGCCGTATTGAGCACGAAGACGGAAGGTGTGATGCGGACTGAGACGGACTGAAACCTCCGTCCAGACCAATGGAATAGATGTGTTGCGAAGATAAAGGCGGGTTCCCAAGGCAAGCGACAAGTTGTTTTTCAGCAAGCCCTGTTCGTGCCAAAGGTCGATCTGCCCGGGTGTAGCTGCGTTGAAGGATTCTTTTCTCCGGTTGACGATGTATTGTTGCACCAGCGTAGAATCATCGATGATACCGGTTATGGAATCGGAGAAATCGAAAAGGTCTGTAGCGTCGATTCCTTCGAAGCGCAGGTTAGTGTCGACTTCTGCGAAGGACGAACGTTCGAAGAAATGGATGAATCCCAGATTGCGTACGCCAAAATGGATCCTTCCGTTTTCACCGGTTGCGACAGATATTCCGGCGGTCATGCTAGCACCGGCTCCGTTCATCGTGGTCGGTGCGGTACCGGCTGAATCGCTCTGCCGGAACGTCAGATGCATATCAGAGTCGATGAATTCACCGTCCGGTGAGGTATAGATCCAGCCGTTGGTGGCTTTTACATCCAGGAGATCATGTCCGATCAGAAACGAGCCCAATCCGTACCAACGTATTTTTCCGTTAAGACTGCTGCCTGCGGCACCGGCACCGGCCTGGTAATAGAAAAGAAGCCGGAACGAGCTGTTGCGCACGTAGGCGGTATCTCCCGCGAACGGTTTGTTTCCGCGGAAATAAAGGTCGAAGAGATCGTTCCTGAATTTACTGTCCACAAACAGATGATGCTGGAGGGAGAAGATGTAGTGGGTCTTTGAAGAGTCCGGTCGGTGAAGAAATTCAATAGCTCCGTTGAAGGCGAGTCCGAAGCGGTTCAGGTCGGAGGACTGTTCACTGACGGCGTCTTTTACCGGATCGTCGATGAAACGGTGCAACAGGTAATCTTGCGCCAAACGGTTCGTCAAGGCGTCTGAGGCGAAAAAATATTCTGACGAAAGTCCTACGGAATACCGGGCGCTGTCGGGAAGGGCATACTCGTTACGGATATCCGTATGTTGTCCATGAACCCGACTCAATGCGTTGATGGCGATGAAGAGCGAAAGTAGATGCCGTTTCATCATCGGATGGAATACGTTGCGTCTGCGACCAGCTTCAATTTCAAACGGTAGTTGTCGTAAAGGTCGATGAGGGTCGGTGAATTGACTGTGGTGAAAGATGCCCGGATCAGGATCTTGGAAGCTTCCAGCAGGTGTTGCTTCCTGGTTTCGTCGACGGGTATGCGAATCCGGGTAGTTACCGGTTGTATTACTTTCAGGTGTGTGTCTGTGATTCCTGCGGGAATCGTATCAGGTACCAGTAGTCGGTCGGTGATGTTGCCGGCGTAATCGAGGATTTCAAGATTCAACCGTATATCGATCGGAAACCCGTTCTCGGCGATCAGCGTGAAGGTGGAAGGCCCCAACGGTTCGAGGTCGTTCAGGTTGGTTTCAGCGAAGTCCTGCGTATCTACGAGTGTCAGTGCATCCGCTGCCAGTCGTAGCGGCACCTCCAGTCGCACTTTGCTTCTGATGAGCCTGTCTTTGTAAACGAAATCATGGTTGCCGGAGATGTTTCCGAGCGGATTCAAGGAGATTCGGAGATCGGTACCGATGCGGTCAGGAAGGTTTTCAAGAAAAGCGACAAGATTGCTGTTGCTGTTATCCGTCAGGAAAGAGGCGCGCGAGGGTCGAACAGGATCCGTTGCGATACCGGTTTCAAATGCTCTGCCGAGATTGATGTTCTGTCGCAGGATGCCGGAAGCGAACAAGGGTATGTTATTATTAGTAGCCGTATTGATACTGTTGATCGATGACACATAGGCATTCAGATCCGCACCGATGCCGTTTTCAATTTCCAGTGAAAGTTTAGCGCTGTCCAGGTTCAAGCTTCCGCTCTGGAACAGACGCCCGTCACCCAGAATGATATCATTGTTCAGGACGAAGTCCTTTTGACCGAAATAGCCGCTGACATAATATGGGTCGATTCCGATCAGTTCCGTGTTCAATTTAAGAATGGTGTCATTTAACTGGATAGTGATTGCCGGGCCTTGAGGATCGGTTTGAACCGTTATGGTGTAATAAATGGAATTGAAAAGGTTGCCGGTCTGTCCGGTAAGATCGATGCGCGCTCCTGAAATGTCAATATCCGTTGTGCTGAAACTAGGGTTGTTGACGGTTCCCGGAGGGACTGTGTCCGTCAGAATGATCGGGTTTCCGTTTACGGTGACTTTAGGGAATGAATACGTGAAGAAAAGGTTGGTGTTATAGATGTTACGGAATGTCACTCGAATCATGCCGCTTTCGATTTCCGCTAATCGCAGCGGGGTGCCGGAGGAACCTATGACCAGATATGGATTGCGAATGAAAACGCCGACGGGGATGACGGATCCCGGGTTTACCGGGAAGGAAGCAATTGTGTCCCTGACGACGGTGGAGAAAACAGTGTCCGGGATCGCGTACACCGAGTCGGTCTGCAGATTGTCATAAAGCGATTCGAATACGACCCGCAGCTTCCCGTCACCATCCGCTATCGTCAGCGAATCGGCTAACAACTGGTTGATGCCGATCTCAGCGTGAAGTACAGGGCCGAGAATTTCAATGTCCCATTGCGGATTCGGCGCTTCCTGTTCGCAAGAATAAAAGAATATCGCTGAAGCAGTCAGTAAAGCAGCAGCAAGAACTACGCGAAGAGGTTTTTTCATTTCTTATTAGAAACTGACGGACAATTTAGGTATTTCCGACCGACTCGTTCTGATGTCCGTACTTTTCTTTCCACCGCGACTTCAGCCATTCGTTTACCTCCTTTTCACGGACATTTGTCCCGGGTCGGTAGAACGCAGTACCGGAAAGCTCGTCGGGCAGGAATTCCTGTCCGGAAAAACCACCGGGACTGTTGTGTTCGTATTGGTATCCTTTACCGTAGTCGAGAGATTTCATGAGTCGGGTAGGAGCGTTGCGTAGGTGCAACGGCACCGGCAGATCACCGGTCTGCCGAACTTTTTCCATCGCTTCTTCTATCGCCATGTAGGTCGAATTGCTTTTTTGGGAACAGGCCAGGTAGACTGCTGTTTCGGAGAGGATGATCCTGCACTCAGGGTAGCCGGTCTTGCTGACAGCGTCAAAGCAGGCGTTCGCAATGACCAGCGCAGTAGGATTGGCCATTCCGACATCCTCTGCAGCCAGGATCAGCATCCGTCGGGCGATGAAAACAGGGTCTTCGCCGCCTGCGATCATGCGCGCCAGCCAATATACCGCACCGTTGGGATCGCTTCCCCGAATGGACTTGATGAAGGCACTGACGATATCGTAGTGCTGTTCGCCGGCCTTGTCATAACGTGCCAATTGCTGCTGCGCCACGGACATGACAAGCTCGTCTTCTACAATTACATCTGATTCCGCCCCGACCGATTGTATCACCAGTTCCAACAGGTTCAGCAGTTTTCGAGCATCACCACCGCTAAGTCGGAGTAGAGCCGTTGTATCCCTGAAAGTGATTTTACGTTTCCTGAGCTCTTTGTCTTCTTTGACTGCGCGATGCAAGAGGCTTTCAAGTTGCTCTTTGGAGAGCTCTTTCAATACATATACCTGACAACGCGACAAGAGCGGAGCTATGACTTCAAACGAGGGATTCTCGGTTGTAGCACCGATCAGTGTGATGATCCCTTGCTCGACAGCCGCCAGCAGGGAATCCTGCTGCGACTTGCTGAACCGATGGATTTCGTCGATGAACAGGATCGCATTTCCGGGAACTTCTTTCAATTGGCCCGCGTAAGTCCGAGCTTTCTCAATCACCTCCCGAACATCCTTCACTCCCGAACTCACTGCACTCAGAACATAAAACGGACGCTTGAGCCCGGCGGCGATGATACCTGCCAGTGTCGTTTTTCCGACACCGGGAGGGCCCCATAGGATGATGGAGGGAAGCCGATTGGAATCAATGGCCTTTCTAAGAACCGCACCCGGCCCTACCAGGTGTTCCTGACCGATGTATTCATCGAGGGATGCCGGACGCAGCCGTTCTGCCAGCGGTTGGGATATCATTTCTAAAGAGGGAGGAGATGACCTTAATTCGTCGTTTTTTCGACCTGTTCCTCTCAAAAGTACATATTCGGCACCGCCTCAACAACCCAAATCGTACTTTAGCGCTATGATTGGTGCAAGGGGTTTTAATTTCGTCCTCCTATCGGTTTTCGTTCTGATTTTCAGTCGGGTGCATGGCCAAGACCGTCCTTCCGGTCCCGGAACGGGTCGGCCGGGATTCGATGCGCCGAAGATCGGGATCATCTCCGGTATCGTCCTTGACGATTCCACCTCAGCCCCTTTACCTTTCGTTTCCGTTGGTGTCTTCCGGCTGCCCGATTCGGTCGCAGCAGGCGGTGGATTGACAGATGAAAAGGGACGCTTCAAGATCCAGGAATTGACACCCGGTAATTATTTCCTGCGCGCAAATTCAGTGGGGTACCGGAGCAGGACGGTTGCCGCCGGACGTATAAATCCTGAAAAGTTCCACCTTTCCGGCTTGGAAATCAGGATGCGTTCGTCGGTGACAAGACTGAAGGAGATCAAGATCGAAGCGGAAGCTCCGGAATACGTCAATTCGATCGACAAGAAAGTATACAGTGTCGGAAAGAACATTGTCAATATGGGAGGCACTGTGACGGATGTATTACAGCAGATCCCATCCGTCCAAGTCGACATGGACGGTAAAGTCGCTTTACGCGGCAGCGAGAATGTGACCATCCTGATCGACGGCAAGCCATCCGGAATGTTGGGTAATGACCGCCGAGCGGTTCTGCAGCAGATTCCGGCAGCGGTGGTCGATGAGATCGAGGTCGTGACCAACCCCTCGGCGAAGTACGATGCTGAAGGGATGGCAGGGATCATCAACATCAAGACGAAGCGCGATAAATTCCAAGGCACGAACGGGACTGCAAATACGGGCATCGGCACTAATGAGAAATATAACGCCGGCTTGTCAATGAACGACCGGACTATGCACCGGAACCTTTATTTCAATTATAACTACCGTCACGAGCGCCGTAACAACACCGCGGAAGGAGAGCAGTACAATTACTCCGGCGAGCGGTATTCTTGGGAGAACAACAGTTTCGGAACGAATACCACCGACGGCCATAACGCCAAAGCGGGCATGGACCTGTATTTCGGTCCGCGGAACACGCTCGGACTCAATGCGGGATTCTCGGACAGAAAAGAAGTGAAGCCGGACCAGGTGAGTTACTCCTTCTACGATTCGACAGGCACACTTTACGATCCGTTATCCATACATCCCTCTTTCACCAAGGTCAACCGTTCGGATGAACGTAATACCAATTTCGATGCCGGTGTCGATTTCAAGCATACGTGGAGTGCCAACAAGGGCGAATTCACAGCATCCGCCTCCGGTTCTGGCAACAACCGCAGGGATGACGGGTTATTCTCCAATTCCCTGTTCGATCAGCAGGAAGTCCCTTACCAGAAGAGCCATAACGGCGGACGGTTCCGAACGGTTATCGCGCAGGCCGACCTTTCCTGGCCTTTCCGAAAATTCCCCGGAAAGCTGGATGCCGGTTTCAAGAATACGTCACGGAAGGTGAGCAGTGAACAGGATCTCGGATACTATTCGTCGGTAACGGGCACCTACGTAGATGATGCGCGTTTCGGTGATGTGTTGGATTTCAGCGAACAGGTTTCAGCGGCTTACGCCATGTACTCCGGTAAATATGGGAAGTTCGAGTACAATGCAGGATTGAGGATAGAGAATACTTCAGTAGGTATCGATTCCCGTCAGGCCGGAACCTACTCGAACGATTATCTCAAGCTTTTCCCCAGTACTTTCCTTAAGTACGTAATCAATTCCAAGCGGGAAGTCCAGCTGAGCTACAGCCGCAGGATCAACCGAGCTGATTCCCGGCAGCTCAATCCATTCACTGATTATTCCGATTCGATCAATATCAGACGTGGTAATCCGTACCTGAATCCCGAACTGACGAATTCATTCGACCTTTCCTTTGCACGTAACTACGAGGGAGGTTCTTTCACAGCGTCGGTCTATTTCCGGCATACGGACGACCTCATTTCACGTTTCCGCAATTACGATCCGGTCACCGAAATCAATACCATGACCTTCATCAATTACAGCTCTTCCGAGAACCTGGGTGTTGAAGCGACCACACGACTTGCCATCGTAAAGTCACTGACGGTCATGGGCAGTGTCAACTTCTTCCGGAATACGATCAATGGCGAAAACGTCAGTGCCGAATTGCAAAGCGAAGCGAACCAATTCAACGGGCGTGTAAATGTGAATGCACGTCTCACAACGACCACCACTTTCCAATTGACGGCCAATTACATGTCGCCGATGAAAAGTCCGGTCGGTGAATTCCGCGGTATGAGCGGCGTCGATGCCGGCGTACGTCAGGATCTTTGGAAGGGAAAGGGTTCACTGAACCTGAACGTGACCGACATTTTCCGCACGAGGGTCATGAACGTACATAATTTCATCGAAGGCCAATACGATTACCGGGGCGAACGATACCGTGAATCGCGTATCGGCATGCTGACACTGCAGTACCGGTTCGGCTCTAATGACACTAATCAACGGCGCAAGTCCCGTCAGGAACAACGTCCATCGAATGAAATGATGGACAGTCCGATGGACTTCTGAAAAATCACTTTCTGAAACGTTCAGCGATGGACCGTTGCAATGCTTCCCGGTCGTCCGGATGTGCGATGGCGGTCAAGGCTTCCGCCCGTTGTCGCAGGTTTTTACCGAAAAGATAAGCGGCCCCGTATTCTGTCACCACATAATGCACGTGCGCACGGGTGGTGACTACGCCGGCGCCTTGTTTCAGGTAAGGAACGATGCGTGAAAGTCCCTTTGCCGTCCGTGAAGGAAGAGCGATGATCGGTTTTCCGCCTTTGGATAACGCTGCGCCGCGGATGAAGTCCATCTGTCCGCCTACGCCGGAATATTGGTAGGTGCCGATCGAGTCGGAGCAGACCCGTCCGGTCAGGTCGATTTCAATACAACTGTTGATAGCTACTACTTTGGGATTACGCTGTATGACGGATACCTCATTCACATAATCTATGTCCAGGAAGGCGAATCCTGGATGGTCGTTGACGTACTCATACAGCCGCTTGGAGCCGACACAGAATCCGGTGACGGACTTTCCGGCATCAATGGTCTTCTGACTGTTATCAATGATCCCTTTTTCTATGAGGTCGATGATTC
>JBJOMA010000163.1:0-4389 GCA_046052625.1 Bacteroidota bacterium | reverse complement strand
GGCCGGCAGGCTGTATAATTCAATCGCCGGATTGAACGGGGTTCGTTACTTTCCGGAAACAGAACTGTTCTTAAAACCGGAAAATACGGTCGCGCTGAAATCAGGAGAGATCCGTCAGCTTGAATTCGTCGGCGGAATAACAGCCGCCATTCTTCAAGAGCGAAAACAACAATTGCGTATCGCCTTACCGGTAAAGGAGGGCGGACTACGGAATGCATTATTATTCAAAACAGAAATCACCGCTTCCGGTTTCCGCGTCGGTGCACTCGGCTCAAATCCGAATTTTCAATTGCCAATCGATGCCGGAATACATTACCAAGGCATCATCGAAGGAGACAGCACTTCACTGGTCGCCGTCTCGGTAACTAATGAAGGTCTGGCAGGCATGGTCGCTACCAAAGAAGGCCAATTGGAATTGATAAGTGACCCGCATGAAAAAAAACGCTGCCTGGTCCTTGAAAGCAGACTGGCAGACAATTCTTCCGGTTATGACTGCTTACCACTTGAAGTTCCAGCGCAGCTACGTGTAAGCGTCCCGAACGGAACCACCTCTACCGACTGCAAGTCGGTAAACGTTTACTTCGAATGTGATTACCGGCTTTATACAGACAAGGGATCAAACAACCAGGCGGTTTCAGCGTATGTTTTGTCGTTCTTCAATCAAGTGTCAGCTCTTTATCGAAATGAAGGGATCGACCTCCGGATTTCCGCCATCAATATCTGGACCACTCCGGATCCATATGCATCCCTTTCATCAGCCGCCGAAGTACTTCCAATTTTCCGAACCACTGCAGGCAGTAGCTTCAACGGAAACTTGGCGCATCTGCTTACAACGAGAAACATAGGTGGAGGAATGTCCTACCTGGACGTCCTTTGCCTTCGTTCCTATGCGCACGGGGTCAGCTATATCCATTCCTCGAACAATGGGAATCCGTCCTATTCCTGGACGGTAGAAGTCGTCGCGCATGAACTCGGACACAACATCGGAAGCCACCATACGCAATGGTGCGGTTGGCAGCTGCAGAATGGATCAACAGGTGCATTGGACAATTGTTATTCTACTGAAGGAGGCTGTCCGACAGGAGCGACGCCGATGAACGGAGGTACAATCATGAGTTATTGCCATCTCACCAGCCATGGAATCAACTTTTCCAACGGCTTCGGCGTCCTGCCAGGCGAACTGTTACGAAGCAAAGTGGCGAACGCAGGGTGTGTAATGGGGTCCGCTGAACCGCCGACAGGACTTTCATCCACGTCCGTCACGGCCGCAACAGCCGAACTATCCTGGACCGCCCCTCTTAGCGGAGCAGACTACACGGTACAATACAAACCCGTATCAGCCGTTGATTGGAATACCGGGCCTACAACCGGTAACTTATCCATGATTGTTTCGAACCTAATCCCGTCCACGGAATATCAGTGGAGAGTCCGCACGGAATGTTCCGGATTCTCTGCAGAATCCCGCTTCACAACCGCTACCGGCATAGGCTGTACACCTCCGAGCGGCTTGGTTTCAAACACGGGTCGTAACGGTGAGGCGAACATCACCTGGAATAAGTCAGCAGGCAAACAAGGCTATTCCATTCGCTATCGTTTGACAGGAAGTACCGACTGGAATATCCTCGACGGAATAGCGGATAACCGGTGTACACTGTCCGGATTGTCACCGGTTTCCGATTATGAATTCCAGGTTCGTTCCGCTTGCTCGGAGTTTTCCGCCTCCAGCCTCTTCACCACACCGCCCATCGGTTGCGCTGCACCTTCCGGATTGAACGCTAACAGTATAACACGGAACGGAGTCACCTTCAATTGGAACTTAACTCCCGGAGCAACGGGCTATACGATCCGCTACCGAAGAGTCGGAGCGGAACAATGGACGCAGCTCGGCCCACGTAACAGTACGCATCTGGGTCTGACGGGGCTTTCTCCAGGAACAGCCTATGAATGGAAAGTAAGAGCAAACTGCTCCGGATACTCGGCAGTTCAGACTTTCTCGACCGTTGAGGCGAGTCCGATGCCGTCAGGCGAACTGACTAATGAAGTGTTCCAAGTTTTCCCGAATCCTGCCGGCTCTAAATTCGAAATACGGTTTGAATTGTCCATGGGCGCAACAGCGGTACGTCAGCTGACACTTTCAGACATGGTAGGCAAGGTGTTGATCCAGCGGTGGGTCGGCGAATCAGAAAGCAAATTAGAAGTGGAGATCAGCGAGTTGCCGGACGGAATATATATCGTACAAGTAACAGATGAATCGGGAAAGAACTTCAAAAAACGCTTGATAAAGAGATGATCGCACTAACTGTTTACCTGTTGCACCGTCTTTATCTTCGATGGGGCTCCAAGCCCGTCTGACAGTGGACGTTTTTCGGGTATTTAAACTGAATTTTATCAGGTCAGAACTGACAGCAGACTGACGGACATCAGCGGTAGTGCTGTGTTTATCAGATAGGTTTGGGTCACGGATAGGATACATTTCCTAAACGCCTGACTAAAATGACCATCTGATATTCCTCCATGACCGCCAACGACATCATTAATTCCATACAAATGGTACTGGTAATCCTATCCGGATGGGATGCCAATTCCCAGATTACGGAGCAGCGGGAGGATTGGCCGCTGCGATTTGTCTCTAAAGGAAACGAAATCGTTCTCTACGAGCCGCATGCGGAAGAACTGAAAGGGGATCGCCTCTCCATGCGTGCCGCATTCGCGTTGTACCAGGAAGCAACCAATGAACCTGCGTTCGGCGTCTGCTGGATGGAATCGAGAATCATAAGCGACCGTGAAACACGTAGTGCGCAGTTGACCGAACTGCAGGTGAATGAAATCCGTTTTCCGGAAGGCGGTGATACAGCTACAACCATATCCAAGAAAAAAGCTGTGGCGTCGTTATTAGAGGGCAGGACCCTGGATATATCCATTGATGAACTGCTGACTTCGCTGGAACAGCGGCATGAGCAGGATTCAGGACTACGTACCGATCCTCCTGAAATAATTTTTCGCACCCGTCCCACCGTTCTTATAATGCTCGACGGAGAGGCACGGAAATCACCTGTAGGCGAATACGGATGCCAACGGATCGTCAATACCCCCAACCTGATACTGACAAACCCGGAAGACAACCGATATTTCCTTTACGGCAGCGGCACTTGGTATGAAAGCCCTTCCTTAAGCGGTACTTGGAGTGTCTGTCATCAATTGCCGAAGGCAGTAAGAAAAACGGCCCATGACTTTGAAACGCTTCCTTCAAAATCGCTTTCTCCTGCAGAAGAGGACCTGTCGGGGATAATCATTGGTACAGAATCGGATATCATTCTTCGTACTTCGCCCGCAGAATTGATTCAGACGAACGGTGCTCCGGATTGGCGCTCGGTACCTGATACCCGCCTGCTCTACGCAATTAACTCGCAAGACCACCTTTTCCAGTACATTCCGGAACAGCGGTATTACCTGCTGGTGTCCGGGCGATGGTTCGTTTCCATGTCACTGGAAAAAGGCTGGGAATACCGGGGAGCGGATCAGCTACCGGAAGATTTTTCAAACATTCCGGAGGATCATCCGAAATCAGCGGTGCTTGCTCACGTAGCAGGTACGTCAGCAGCATCGGAGGCGGTCAATGATGCGCGCATTCCGCAGACTGCGGTGATTGAGCGCACCTCCGCAAAATGCACAGTCGCTTATGACGGAGACCCTGTTTTCAAACCGATCGAGGGAACAAGCATGGAGTATGCCCTGAACTCAACAGAGCCGGTCATCCGTATAGGATCTGACTTTTACGTGTGTGAAAACGGAATCTGGTTCCGGGGGCCATCGGCAAATGGTCCATGGAAAGCGGCGACGGAGGTACCTGAGGACCTGATGGAGATACCACCCTCCTGCCCTGTTTATCCGGTGCGCTACGTTTACGTCTACGGTTATACGGATGAATATATTTTCACCGGTTACACTCCCGGCTATCTGGGCTGTTATGTCTACGGCCCTACGGTCGTCTACGGAACCGGATGGTATTATCCTGGTTGGTGGCATCGGCATTATTACCCGCACCCTTTCACATACGGATTCAACATGAACTACGATCCGTGGTGGGGATGGACCTGCGGTTATTCCTGGATGTATGGTGGATCAGATGCCTGGTTGTTATGGTATTGGACACCTTACCCCGGTATCGGCTGGTATCACGGATGGTGGGGACCTTATTATCGTCCGCCCGTCTATTACCACTCACCACGAGGCATCCATTACGGACCGCGATCACGCTCGATGCGAGAGGTTGGACCCCGTTCCTCGTATAACCTCTACCGACAGGGTTCGAACCGTGTTAGCAAAGACCCTGGAACGACAGGCAGAAGCCTGCCACGCGGGGGAACGGTACGGAACGTACCCAACAAT
>JBJOMA010000162.1:0-7649 GCA_046052625.1 Bacteroidota bacterium | reverse complement strand
AAGTTAAAGGAGCTTTATGCGGTCAATGCCTGATTCCGGAGCCCGATAAAAAGACAAACGCCCCTTTAAAGGGGCGTTCTGCTTATCGTCCGGGCCGCGGACCCGGACGAGGGCCCGGTCGCTGTCCGTCTTTTCGTTCTTGCAGCTGTCTCAATAATTCGCGTTTGAATTCTTCCTCTGCCCGGTAGAGCCGTCCGACTTTACGGACGGGAAGGACCTTCTTGAATTGAGGATGGTATTTCTTCACGATATCAAGTTCCGCCTGCCGGAAGGCAATCTCATTGTCGACCGTCTTCTCGATCTCTGCATCACTCATCTCGTCCATGTTTTCCTTGCCGTTAAGAAGGTTCTCCTTACGGTCTTTCCGGAGCTTTTCCAGCTCGTTCTGATATTGGTCGTACACCGGCCAGAAGACTTTGGCCTCATCCGGAGTGAGCTGGAGGCGGTCCGAGAGGAATCCGATTTTCATTGCTTCAATCCGTTCCCGCTGCTTACCAGACGGCGACTTCGGGCCCTCCGGGCCCTGTGCGTAAACTGCAGTTGATACTAAAGTCAAAGTCGCGATAAAATAATATATCTTATTCATTTTCATATCTCTATATCAATTTGAGAGAAGTCAGTTTCGTTTTCAATAAGGTATTCCTGGATCTCCAAAGCATCTTCCATTACATCGACAGCTTGAGAAGAGCAGGCATCAGCAATCAGTGCTTCGTCCAGGTCATCCATGAGGTAGGATTGCTGTACTTCCTGCCAAGAGATTGCATCCTGAGTGGCCGGTTCGATGACGGTCGTATGCAGCGTTCCGTTGAAGAGAAAGAGGCTGAATACAATGGCTGCGGCAGCCGACAACCACCACGCAGGATGTATCCTCGTCCGTTTGATGGGGATGATGCGAGCTGGTTGTTCAAGCTGTAACAAGATTTTTCCGGATAATGTTTCAAAATATCCATCCGGTGTCCTGAAGGGATGAGGACGGGCATTGTCGGCGGAAGAGGGAAGCGTTTCGACGCCCCCGAGTATGGATCTGTTCAAGTCCTCGAAATACCTTTCAGGCACCTTGAATGGAGATTCGGCGCCAGGCTTGAGGGGTTGAGGATCGGTATTATGCAGATTCATTTGATTGCTTGGATGGTACGGGCCAATCTAGGTTTAATCGGCCAGGACTGATTTTTCGATTTTTTTGACCGCATGATGATAGGAGGCTTTCGCTCCGCCCACGGAAATTCCAAGGGTTTCAGCGATTGCCTCGTATTTGAGTCCGTCAAAGTATTTCATGGTAAAAATGATACGCTGCTGCGGGGGGAGCTTTAAAACGGCCTGCTGTAATTTGAGCTGTATCTTATCGCCGGAAAACAGCGGATCGGCAGCCAGGTTGGAGGAAAGGGTCTCCTCGACGTCTTCGAACGAGACCATCAGTCGACGGCGGCGAGTACGAAGCAAGGACAGGCATTCGTTGGTAGCAATCCGATAGATCCAGGAATACAGTTGGGATTCTCTTCGGAATCCGGGCAGGCCTTTCCACACCTTGATGAAAACCATCTGTGTCACATCATTCGCGTCGTCATGGTCAACAACGATTTTCCGCACGTGCCAGTAGATAGGTTCTTGGTACTTCCGCACGATCTGCTCAAACGCATCCTTGCGGGTCGCCTCATCGGCAAACCGGTCCAGCAATCGGGCGTCTTCGATTTCCTGCATCCTTTACTTCAATCAGGATCGGAGGATGCAAGCCTGAAAGGTTCAGGCGTTGACGGCGACTTTCTGTTTGCGACTGACGGCACGTTCGGCCGCTGCCACGATATTATCCGCCTCCAATCCGTATTTCTTCATCAACTGATCCGGTGTGCCGCTCTCTCCGAAGGTATCCATCACAGCGACGAACTCCTGCGGAGCCGGAAACTCGGTAACCAGCGTGTGTGCCACGGCTTCTCCCAGACCTCCCCACAATTGGTGTTCTTCCGCCGTGACGACACATCCGGTTTTCCGGACCGAACGTAGGATGGCCTCCGTATCCAAAGGTTTAATGGTGTGGATGTTGATGATTTCCGCAGATATTCCTTTTGCCTCCAGTTTCTCACAGGCTTCGATCGCCTTCCAGACCAGGTGTCCGGTCGCGAAAATAGAGACATCCGTTCCCTCCTGTAAGAGCAACGCCTTTCCGATTTCGAATGGCTGATCTGCAGGGGTGAAATTGGGAACCACCGGTCGACCGAATCGCAGATACACAGGTCCGTCATGAGCAGCGATCGCAATCGTCGCAGCTTTGGTCTGGTTATAGTCACAGGGATTGATGACAGTCATCCCCGGTAGCATTCGCATCATGCCGATATCTTCCAGGATCTGGTGCGTGGCGCCGTCTTCTCCGAGCGTGATTCCGGCATGAGATGCGCAGATCTTCACATTTTTTCCTGAATAAGCCACGGACTGACGGATCTGGTCGTATACACGGCCGGTGGAGAAGTTGGCGAAGGTGCCGGTGAACGGGATCTTTCCGCCGACAGTCATCCCAGCCGCTATTCCGATCATGTTGGCTTCTGCGATTCCTACTTGAAAGAATCGTTCGGGAAACTCCTTTTCAAACGCATCCATTTTCAAAGAACCCGTGAGGTCGGCGCAAAGGGCAACGACTTCCGGGTGTTTGCGTCCTAATTCCAGTAGTCCTGCTCCGAATCCGGAACGTGTGTCTTTTTTTTCAGTGTAAGTGATTTTTCCCATGGTGCTTTTTCGGCGGTAGTTGTGATCAATTGATGACGATGACATTCGATTCACCCGAGACGATCGTAAAGTCCTTCTCGATGGTGTAAATAGTTTCCCGTGAGTTTTTCGGACGGAATATCACCTTGTACCTTCCGGGCTGCAGGATGGCTGATTCGCGCGTCAGGTTCTCATCCAAGTTACAGACGAACTTCAATTCCTTCTCATTTGCCAGGAAGATGCTTCCATAACCCTGTCCGCTGCAGACGAACGTGATGATGCCGGGCCGCGGTACCTGTACCGTAGTCGTCTTGCTCTGGTCGATACGTACGTCATTCAGATAGGTCCGCGGGAGCGTGAGGATCTCCAAATCATAACCGCCTGTGATCAGCTTTTCTGCAGAATTGATTTCCATGACATGCAGTGTCCTTAGTTCGTTTTTCTTGCGGATGATGGCTTGTACTTTCCTCGCTTCGGCGGTACCGTCATATTTGATGGAAAGCGTTCCTTGCGGTGCATCCAGTGCGACAGTCGTATGTTTTCCGGGAGTCAAGAGAATACCGTCCTTCGAAACCTCTGGGATCGTATGGACGACGATGCGGTAGGTGAGCAGGGGGTCGATGACGAGCGTGTCGGGATTGCCCCGAGAATTCAGCGTGTGAATGAAGTTATATTTCGGATTGCCGCTGAAAGTATCGTAAAAAGTCATTCCCACATTCGTTTCCGTCGGATTGAACTGTTCATCCAGCAGATTGACCTGCAGAGTGGTATTATCCAATGCCTGGGAGATGACGACGTTCAAAGCTTCCCGGAAGGTTGATTCGTTCGTAGCGTCGAAGTATCGGCCTACACAATCAAAGGTCTTTTTAAGGGATTCATCCAGTCCCATGCCGATGACGAACGGCCTCAGGAAAATGCCCTTCTTTTGCAGAGCTAAAGATATCGCACACGGGTCGCCGCCGCATTCCTCTATACCGTCCGTGATCAGTATGACGATATTGCGGGCTGGTGATGACGGGAAATCTTCACCGCACAACTCCAACGATTTGGCGATCGGTGTGGTGCCTTTTGGGACCAGTCTCTTAAGCACCGCTTGGATATCATCGATGTTGCCTTTTGAAAAAGGAACTTCCAAACGGCTGTCGTTACAGTCTTGCGGCGGGTACTGTTTCTGATGTCCGTACACACGCAGCGCCAGCTCGACATTCGACAACTTGCGAAGACTGTCCAGCATCTGGGTCATGAGGTTCCTGGCGACATCGATCTTAGCTCCGCTTTGCCAACGGCCGAACATGCTCTGCGACGCGTCGAACAGGAATTCTATGCGGGTCAAGACCGGTGCCGATTTCGCAGGAGCGCGCTGGGCCGACAGGCTGAACGGATTGTTCAGCACAATTAGCAACAGCAGTCCGAAGCGCAGGCGTTTCAAAAGGAGGGAGGATTTACTTAATAAATTAATGGGACAGATATCAATAATCGCCGACGGTCTCTTCCAGTTGCGAAAGTGCGCTACGAGTCTGTTCTTCATTCGGAGCGACACCGTGCCATTTATGGCTGCCCATCATGAAGTCGACTCCCATGCCCATTTCTGTTTTCATCAGGATACATACCGGTTGCTTTTGTCCGCAAAGGGAAATAGCTTTTTGCATTGTCTGTACCACATCTGACATATCGTTTCCGTCCATCGAAAGGACTTTCCATCCGAAGGCTTCCAATTTAGGACGAAGGTCTCCGTAGGGCATCACCTGTTCGATGGAGCCGTCAATCTGCTGATTGTTGACATCGATTGTGAGTATCAGGTTGTCAGTCTTTTTGGCTCCGGCATACATCACCGCTTCCCAGACTTGTCCTTCTTCCATTTCACCGTCACCGCACAGGCAATAGACCAGGCGGTCATCGCCATTCAGTTTTTTTGAAAGTGCAGTTCCGATAGCCACACTGAGTCCTTGACCTAAAGAACCGGAAGCCATACGCACTCCTGGAAGTCCTTCGTGCGTGGTCGGATGTCCCTGCAGTCGCGAGTCCAACTTGCGGAAGGTGGATAACTCCGAGAGCGGAAAGAAACCTGCACGCGCCAAAACGGAGTACCAGGCAGGTGAGATGTGACCGTTTGAGAGATAGAAGATATCTTCTCCGTTGCCGTCCATGGTGAAGGTATTCGCATCGTATTTCATTAATCCGAAATAAAGCGCCACCAGGAAGTCGGTGCATCCCAGGGATCCGCCTGGATGTCCGGATGCGGCGCCGTTTGTCTGGCGTACGATATCACGGCGTACCTGTGAGGCCATTCGCCGAAGTTGATCAAGTTGCATGGAATATGATTTTGGAAGCGTCAAAAACCGGTTTCAAAGGTATTATCCTTAGTGAGGCGGCAGCATTCGCCCCCCGGCTTATTATCCATGAAATATCAACAAAAACGCCTCTTTTGTTGATATATTCTAGTCTTCCGGAAATTCTTCGAAGGGATTGAAAAAATCGTCCAATGCACGTCTTTCCTTTTTAGTGGGACGTCCGGTTCCCGGATCACGGTAGATGGTCATACGGGTCGCCCGGGTCCTGAAGGCTTCTATATCCTCAGCCGGTGTCAGGTCTCTGCAATGCTGTACCACCATCTTTGCTCCGACACGTTTTTCGATGGGATCTATCACTTCCACCTGCAAGGTGATTCCGGTCCTTTTTAGGGAAATACGGTCGCCGGAGCGGACAATTCGTGAAGCTTTGACCGGTTTGTCCAGCACAAGGATTTTTCCGTCATCACACGCTTTTGCAGCCAGAGAACGCGTCTTGAACATCCGTACCGCCCAGAGCCACTTGTCGATGCGTACACCTTCTCCTTGCATTTCAATTGAAAATGGAAGCCCGGTCTTTCGGACGTATCGTTTCTTCCCACCGGAAACCCTTTAGCCGAAGGTCGGAGGTTTTCAGTTCGTTCAGGGGATAAAGCGTTCCCTCGGGATCCTTGATGAACGTTATTTTCTGGACCTCGTTGTTCTTCACGCGGATCCGTAATTCACTGCAGTCGGCCCGGTTGACCGCCACGTCATTCCCTTTTTTGCTCTTCGCATAATAGATGGTCTGAACGTTTCCGTTCACATCGATCCGGTAAAGCTCGTTTTCCTTGAAATGTCCGGTCATGACCTTACCGGTGATCTGATTGAACCGAAGGGAATCGACGGAACCTGTCTGCAGGGTATCGGATTTGGAAACGATCAGAGCGTTCTGTCGAAGATGGATTCGTTCAATCCTGTTATCGCCGGTCACCAGCCAGATTGAATCGGCAGTCAGCTGGTTCGGTCCGGACCAAAGTACCGGATTGCGGTAGAAACGGATCGTGCTGTCGGAGAATGTATATACAAGCGAGTCGCAGGTTCCTTGGAGGTCTAATTTGTAGACTCGAACGCGATGGTAGGCGAAAATATCCTTGTGACGTGCAGAAGTATCCGATTCCGATCGCTGTCCGATGGCCATGAGCGTGTCGGCATGCAGGAAAAGCGAATCGTGCTCATCGAACTGGACCATCTCCGAATGTCCGACCACCCAGGAGGAATCGGTCAGTCGGTGATGCTCCGCGTAGTCGCCGCGGATGATGAGCTTACGGCTGGAGTCAGTGATAGCCACATTCCCTCGGCCTTTACCGATCTCACGGCGTTGGTCGTATTGAAGTGTGTCTCCCGACAGCAACTGGCCGTTGGTTTCCAAATAGGACTTGCCGGTGAAATAGGAGAGTTGCCGACCGGTATCGTACCAGCCGTTCTCACAGTACATCGTGCTGGAGCGGGTGCGGATATACGTCGGACCGAGGAAATAGGCGGTGCTGTTTGAAGTGTTGTATCGTAGCGTATCGCAAGTCAACGTGTATCGGGGATTGGTCAGCCGAACGTCTTTTTTGAAATAGAGGTCGCGTGAAACGCTGTGGTAGGTGCCAAAGCGACTCGTAAGGACGTTTTCACCGTCTACGATGTGTGCGCTGTCCGTATAGGATGCTATTCCGTTTTCAACGTCGTAGGTGATCCGTTCAGTATGGAGGGTCATCTTTCGGTCGGTGAGTACGATGTTTCGGAAAACCTGGGCGATGCGCGTGTTGCCGTCATAATTGAGACGGCCGCCGGTCAACTGAACAGTATCGCCCTGATTCATCCGGATTCTTCCGAAAGCTTCCAGCCGATTTTCGGCCCGGTACAGGTAAGCGGAGTCGCAGTTCATCACAGCGGATTCGTGGCGGAATCGGACGTTGCCGATCAAACGGGTGGCGGCGGCATTCTGTTCCTGATTGAATTCACTGACATCCGCATTGAGCAGTTCGATGCGTGTTTTCCCGGTTGGAAGGGCAGTTGCCGTAGAAAAAGCGATTATCCCCGAAACCAAAAGTAACGACATATTTATCGCCAGTTTCCGAACGATTCTGTTTTTTAGGGGATATGCGTTTGATTGCATCGTGAATCCGTCCGCAAAGTTAACTTTGTGTGGCTTAAAACCGAAAGGGTATTTCAAGAGCCCTCAGAAGTGCATGTCCGATTCGCTTTTTGCTGAAATCATTGTTCCGATTCCGATTGACCGGAAACTGACCTATTCAGTTCCGTCCGAGCTTTCGGATGAGATTTCCGCAGGCAAGCGGGTGGTCGTTCCTGTAGGTAAGAATAAATTGTACTCAGGGCTGGTCACGCGCGTCCACAATGAACGTCCTGCTTTCGGAAGCGTCAAACCGGTCCAGGCAGTGCTGGACGATCATCCGATCGTAGGAGAGGCGCACTTAGCCTTTTGGGACTGGGTTGTTTCTTATTACCTGTGCCAACCGGGGGATGTGTTCAATTGCGCGGTTCCTTCGGCTCTTCGTCTGCAAAGTGAAACGACGCTTGTACCTGGAGACGGCCTCGGTGATCTTGATCTTCAGGAGTTAGACGAGGATGAACGATTTCTGCTTGAGCAGGTCATCGAAAAAGGAAGTGTCACTATCC
>JBJOMA010000161.1:0-2617 GCA_046052625.1 Bacteroidota bacterium | reverse complement strand
GTTCCGGCAATACCACTTGTATGAGATCACCGGGACGAACCTTGTAACTGGCTTTGGCGGCTTTGCCGTTCACCAGGATGCAGTCGTTATCACAGGCCTGTTGGATACGGTTCCTGGAAGTGACTTCCAGCCGGTTCATCAGGAACTTGTCGATACGGAGCGGAGCCTGCCCTTTGTCGACGACTATACGGTGGTGTTCGTACAGTTCGTCGTGATCACTGATGTCAAGGTCTACGGGTTGCACGGTCAGTGCCGTATGATGATCAGACGTTCGCCGTACCGCTTGCCCTGTTCGCCGGTCAGACGTAACAGGTAACTTCCTGCAGGCAGGTGTCCGGTAAGGATGGATCTGGTGAATGTGCCTTGTTCCACCAGCTGCCCGGATACGGAAAGGATTTCATAGCGGAGTAGCTTGTTCATAGGATTGCTATCCAAGCTAATATTGATTTCCCGGCTGGCAGGTTGCGGATATACAAGAATCGGCAGGTAGCCTTCCGGTTCATCGATGCCGATCGGTCCGGTGATGGTGTCTCCGAAAACAGGTCGCATCATCCAAGAGCCCTGGACATACGAATCATGCCACAATCCATCTACCGCATAAGACATGTTTTCATGGCTGTCGGTGTTCCGGTCAAGGCCGATTCCGATCAGGATGGAAGGATTGTTCTGGATGAATCCCACCCAGATCGGACCGGGCTGGACGACAACAAGCGTGTCGAAGATATAACGGGCGAATCCGTTCAGGCTGTCTACGTTCTTCGGACGCTGGTTGATCTGTCGGTACAGCAAGTTTTCCGAGTTTCCGGGAACACTGATTTGGTCCCATACACACAACTGGAACAGCGTGGTGCTCACATTGACGCCGGTCGGATTGAAGTAAATGTCAACAGCGCGAAGTGTATCCGCTTTCTTGATGTCAAACCGGTAGGCGAATTTCACACCCGAGTTCCCGATGATGCCGTAACCGAGTTCGGCGGTTCCGTCATCATAGGCATAATAGTCGTCGAACTTCTGGGTGTATTTGACTGTGTCGTTGTATTGATTCGATTGCGTCCCGGTGATGGTCACATAATTCTTGACGTAGAATGCGGCCCGATCTGCTGATGTCGAAGGATAGACAAAGCCGTTCAGAGGAGTGTTAAAAGAGGTTATGGTGTTGGAGAATCCGGGCAGGGAGGATTGTAGCGGCGAGAAAAGTGTGCTTCCAGACTCGTCTTTGATGGTAACGTTGTATCCGTAAGATGTTGCGCCATAGTTGATGTTGCGCAACGAATCCCTGATAATGGAATCCATGATGGAGATCGGCGCCGACAATGATTTGTAGTGCGTGTATGGCATCGACTCGAATTCATTCAGAAGCGAATAACGCGGCCGGGCGAAACCGTTGTCGCGGATGGAATCGTTGGCGAACGTGTTCGAGCGGACAATCACATAATCAATGTTCCAGTGGTCCCGGTTCCCGTTCACGGTGGCGTAATTCTTGAATCTGAACTGGAATGCGTTGTAAAGGAATGCCGGTCCGCTCACGCGAAGATTGACGCGGACGAATGCAGTATCGGATCGGCCGGGTGCGGACCATTGGTGCTGCCAGTCGCCTGACGTGTCACGGAACTCGACTATCAGCGAGTCTCCGGTTTCCGGCACATCGCCGAGTCCTTGCGGTTGGTAGAAAAAACTCATCCAGATCGTCGTGTCGTTGCCGAAACCGGATAAGTCAATTGGGAGGGATGTCAGATGATCGGCAATAGCGCTTAAAGTGGCGGCAGGATCGTACGGATTCCCCTCGGGATCCAGACCATCCAGCGTGGCTACTCCGATGGTGACCGGATTATCTGCGAAACTGGAATTGATGAAAGCGAAACTGTCCACCCAATGGTCTGCCTGCGGATACACACCGTCCCTTGAAAAATCGTCGATGAACGGAAGCAACAACGTGTCAGTGCCTGTCCGGCGCTGCTGCCGGTCATACTGAAGGTGGGTCGAATGGAGTACAGCATTGCCCGAAAGCGGAAACAGCTGTTCCTGGGCTGATGCGGTCATCGACTGCAACAACAGTATTGAAAGAATGATCTTGAGCGGGTTAAACATGAACGATTACGAAGTTACACATATAAATCAGCCTGAGGAACCGATTAAATGAATGAAAATCCTTTGGTCATCAATGCAGATATAGGTCTACAGCCGCGCCTGTGTTCAGGAAAGAACTTTCGGAAGCTTCCGGATTCTGCAGATAGATCTTAGCGTTCACCGTATCACGGACGCCCGGGTCATAGGTCACACGGCCGATCAATAGGGAAGAACCCTGTAATACCAACGCTGCTTCCTCCTTGGTCAGTCCCGTGAGATCCGGTACAGGAACCTCCGATGTGCCCAAACCGTCGCCCAGCACCAGTTCGATGGAAGAGCCTTTATACAGCTCGCGTCCTGGTTGAACAGGTGCTCCTTTGTAAAGTTGTTTCAGTACTGCGTTTTTCGCAAGATCCGGTTCGTAGGTGATCCGACCGACTTTCAGACCAAATGATTCAAGAATCGCCTCTGCCTGCCGGTAGGAAACGTCCAGCAGGTTCGGCATTTTCACCTTCGGCGGCTTGCCGGCATTGACGGTCAGGTAGATCGT
>JBJOMA010000160.1:0-2713 GCA_046052625.1 Bacteroidota bacterium | reverse complement strand
GAAATCCACCGCATCGATGGTGTTCGGGAAATGAAAAAGGCTGTCCGTTTCGTGAGCAGCGAGAAAACGTATCGGTAACGGAGACACCAGCAACTGCCGGCCGTCGTTGACGATCACAGGGGAAAGAACCATCATCGGAATGACCGCATCCCGTTCGTAAGTCGCGTAATCGGCCAGCCTCCGTTCAGACATGACGTGTTCGGTGTTCTCGCTGAACTGCTGCTCGAAAGCGTAAGCGCGGTCCTTGCTGTGCCGGGTATTTCCGACCCGGAAACGCTGCAGATTGAAAAACAGGTCACTGACCGTGATGCTGAAGGTGACCGGATTCAAAAGATCCTTGCCGATGTTGGTCATATGCACCGGTTCCTGAGGATCACTCTCTTCGCCCAGTTTACGGCGAAGGGCCAGTTCGCGGTAATAACCCGCTCCCATCATTCCGCCCGATGCACCCGTGATCAGCTGACTGCTTTCAAAGAGCCGGTTTCCCGTAAGGCTGTCGCCAAGCTGAAAGATCCGATACGCCCAGATCGATGCACGAAGTCCGCCGCCGGAACAGTTCACAAAGACCATCTTCGGAGGAATGCTGTCGCTGAACTTGCTCCGCCAGACATCCAGCACATGCAGCATGCTGTCGTAATCGGCTCGAACCCGTTGCGGCTCTTCCATCCGCTTCAATGCGTCGATGTTGTAGGCGGCTTTCCCGTTCTCGTATTCCAGGCCATACGCCTTGTTTTCAGAATAGAAGATGCCGTAGCTCGAAAGGAAATTCACGGCAATCAATAAGAGTACGAAGGTGGTGCTTGTCCAGGACTTCAGCCAGAAGCGGAAAGCGCTACTGAGCATGAGGAGCACTGCGAAGGTCAGCATGACACTGGCAGCTGCGGGGAGTTTGAAGTAGGCGAATTCCTTGAACAGACCGATGGCGATCAGCAAGGCGAATACGATCAGCTCGATGATCGCCGCATTAAGGTGGTTCTGCCGGAATACGGACAGCAGCATCTCCCTTGAATAGTGTCCGGTCCGACGTACGAGTTTGACCTTGAACGGATGACTGAGATAGGTGTCTACGCGCCACTGTCGCAGGTGCGGCATCATCTTCTTGTTCTTTCGGATGATACGGTCACGGTGACGTTCATCCATGTGCTCGGCGATGGGAGCATTCGGGTCTTCGTCCGATGCAGCCACTCCGAACATGAGTACGATATCCTTGTTGGTACGGAAAAAATAAGTGAGGGTGGAGAATACGATCAGGGAAACACCCATAAGGAAAATCGTCACCTCCGAAATGGCACTCCAGACGGATTCGTATTCATTGTTCATCTGGAAGGAGATGATATTCCAGCAGTAAATGAACAGGAAAAGGAGAGGAAGGATGAAATTGTTGACCGTGAACTTGAGGAACGGCCGGGAAAGCGTAGCGATGAACGGGAACCGCAGGCCGTTGATGATATAACTGGAGATATTGAACGCCATGATGAATGCGCCGGTAGCCAGTCCGGTGATGAAGAAGGAAAGCGGCCCGACATGTCCCATGTATTCCGGGTCCAGGAACAGGAACGGAATCCCGAAAGTGCGCGACATTGAATTGGTCACCCAGCCGAACAGTACCACCCAATAAAGCAGTACGATCTGGTTCTTCTTGAAGAGCAGTACAACCAGTTGAACCGGGAAAGAGAAATAGAGCCGGCTTAGTGCCTTCTTGGTGAACAGGGATTCTCTCATGGATGCGGCATTCTTCTCCGCGCTATTAAAGATGCGGAGTATTTCGGCTTCCTTTCACCCACGATCCGATTGTTATTGAGAATCGGAATGTTCAAATCTTAGCTTCCACGATGGCGAGGATCTCGGCCTCTTCCCTGATGGCTGATTCCAACAGCGACTTTGCACGGTTGACCATATCCACGGCGAATGCCTTGTCTGAAAGACCTGAAGCATTGATACATACGTTCAGGTAAGCACCGTATATGGCCGTCCTTGCACAAGCAGCGCCGACTCCGGCATCCGTGACCGAGTTCGGATTGCCGTGTTCGGCCATGGCCCGGATGATCGGGAATGTACTGGTCGTAAGCTCCATTACACGGAATGGGATCTCCGTAGCGTAACGTGTAGCGTCCTGGATGGCAGCAGAGCGGGCTTTCTTCTCGGCGTCAGTTCCTTTCGGCAGTCCGAAGGCCTCCATGATCCGGTTGAACGCGTTGGTGTCTTCGTCGACCATTCCGAGCAACTGCTCTTTCAATTCCTGACCCTTCACCGCCCATTCGGAAAACTCCTTCCAGCGCTCGTCCCAGCCCTTCTTATGCGAAGAAAGGTTGGCGACCATGGTACCCAATGATACACCTAGCGCTCCGACGTAAGCTGCGATGGAACCGCCGCCGGGTGCCGGCGACTCGGAAGCGGTTTCATCTGCAAATGCTGACAAGGTCATTCCGACCAGTCGGCCGGTCCGGCCTTCCCGCAGCTTGTATTCGATGATTCGTTCTTCCGGTTTGAAGGGACTGAGCTCGTCCAGTCCCATCGATTTCACGGCAATCTTGATCAGTTCCCGTTCTGAAACCCCCGTGGATCGTTGCTGTTTTTCAAGAAAGTACCGACCCGCATCCGTCATCGCTTTCAGTGGAATCAGTCCGACAAGTTCGGATCCTGTTACCCGCATGCCGCGCCGGTGCGCACTGTTTACGCACTCGTCGAATGCGATGTGAACGGGGGTGACCTG
>JBJOMA010000159.1:0-3318 GCA_046052625.1 Bacteroidota bacterium | reverse complement strand
GCGCTTTTTTTTGTGCTTTTTTCGGATATTTGAGGATACATGCCTATCGAGCAACAACAGGTCCGGCAGTTCGGGCAATTGGAATTTCTCGCCAAACAAGTGGTGGAGGGATTCATCACCGGACTTCATAAAAGTCCCTTCCACGGCTTTTCCGTGGAGTTTGCCGAACACCGGCTTTACAATACCGGGGAGCCTACGCGGCATATCGATTGGCGACTGTTCGGACGGACCGAGAAACTGTTCGTGAAGCGGTACGAAGAGGAGACTAACCTTCGTTGCCAGCTGGTCATTGACAACTCCTCCTCCATGCATTTTCCCGAAGCGCGCAAGGGCGGGCCGATGAACAAGATCCTGTTCTCCGTCCACTGTGCCGCCTCCATCGCTTATCTACTACGAATGCAGCGGGATGCGGTCGGCCTGAGTGTATTCTCGGAACGCATCGAGTTGCAGACGCCGGCTAAGTCCAATTCCATGCATCACAAGATGCTCTTTGCTGAAATGGAGAAACTGGTCGAGCAGGGTGGTGTAAAAACCGGCAAACGGACGGTTGCTGCTGAAGCGCTTCACGAGATCGCCGAAACGACCCATAAGCGTTCGCTGGTCGTCGTGTTCAGCGACATGATGGAGTCTGCCGAGAATCCGGAAGATCTCTTCTCCGCGCTGCAACACCTTCGCCACCGCAAGCATGAAGTCATCCTGTTTCATGTCACCGACAAGCGATTGGAAGAAGATTTCCTGTACGAAGACCGACCTTACCTCTTTGTCGACGTCGAATCAGGGCAGGAAGTGAAAGTCCACTCGAACGAGATCCGCTCCACCTATGTGGAGTCCATGGCCGCCTACAAGCGGGAACTTCAGTTGCGTTGCGCCCAGTTCCGCGTGGACTTCGTCGAAGCCGACATCAATGCCGGCTATCGGCAGGTGCTGCTCCCGTATCTGCTCAAGCGGGAGCGCATGCAGTAGGTTAAATTGCTATTTGAAAAAAATCCCGGACCCCTATTACATAGGATCCGGGATTTTCAGTGTTAGAGGATTCAGGCCTTGACCTGCGACTTTTCAATCGGCACTCCGGTTTCGGAGATGGCCTTGAAGCCGCCTTCGACTTCAGAGAAGTCGTGGATCCCGCGCGACTTGAGGATGCTGGCTGCGATCATCGAGCGATAACCGCCCTGACAGTGCAGAAAGAAATGGCGGTTAGTGTCCAGATTACCCCACCATTCCGTTATATAATCCAACGGAAGATTCCGTGCGCCGGGAACGTGACCATTACCGTATTCGCTGTCGCGGCGCACATCCAATACCTGATCGCCGGAAAGGCGCTGGCCTTCGAATTCTTTTGCCGTAATACGGTGGATCGTATCGGTTTCCTTTCCGGAATTCTTCCAGCTTTCAAAACCGCCTTTCAGGTGGCCGAGCACGTTGTCGAAACCGACACGGGCCAGACGGATGACCGACTCTTCTTCTTTGCCGGGGTCGGTGACCAACAGCAGCGGCTGACGGACGTCTGCGATCAGTGCGCCGACCCATGGAGCAAATTGCCCGTCCAGTCCGATGTTGATGGACCGGGGCACGAATCCTTTTGTGAATTCGCCCGCACTGCGTGTGTCAAGGATTAACGCTTCGGAAGATTCGGCTGCCTGTTCGAAGGAGTCGGGGTCAAGTCCTCTAAGGCCGTTGTTGACGACGGAATCGATGGAATCATAGCCTTGCTTATTCATCGCCACGTTCAGTGGGAAGTAAGCAGGCGGCGGTGTCAATCCTTCTGTGACCGCTTGTATGAAGGATGTGCGGTCCGGTTGGTTGAGTGCGTAGTTCTGCTTTTTCTGATTTCCAAGGGTGTCCACGGTTTCCTTGGACATGTTCTTTCCGCATGCGCTGCCAGCTCCGTGCGCAGGGTAAACCGTGATGGAGTCGGGCAGAGGAAGGATCTTGGTGGTGAGGGAATCGTACAGGAGACCTGCCAGGTCCTCTTGCGTCATGTGAGCGGCTTTCTGTGCCAGGTCCGGACGTCCGACATCACCCAGAAACAGTGTGTCTCCGGTGAAAATACTGTGTTCTTTTCCGTTTTCATCCGAAAGGAGATAACAGGAAGACTCCATCGTATGACCGGGGGTGTGAAGGACTTTGATGGTCACGTCGCCAAGTCTGAATACCTCTCCGTCTTTGGCGATATGCGCATCGAAGGAAGGGTTGGCGGTCGGACCGTACACGATCGGTGCGCCTGTTTTCTTGCTCAGATCCAAGTGGCCGGAAACGAAGTCGGCATGGAAGTGGGTTTCGAAGATGTATTTGATGGTCGCACCGTTCTTCTCAGCACGTTCGATATACGGACGGATTTCACGCAGTGGATCGATGATGGCTGCTTCGTTGCCGCTCTGGATGTAGTAGGCGCCTTGAGCAAGGCAGCCGGTATAAATCTGGTCTATTTTAACGGACATGGGTGTTGCTTTAGTAAGCATAAAGGTAGTGATTTTAGGAGTGCCTTTCCAGCCTTCCAGCCCTTCCATCGGCCATCGGAAATACGTTTTAAAAAAACGATCAGTTGTGGGCTTTCGTTCGTGTCCGACTTGTTATCTTGGTGATTCAAACGGAAATAGCCACTTCCCATGGTTTCGAAGAAAAAGACCTCCAAGGCGGTCACGTCAACTGCCGGATCCGCATGGTATACTTGGATCCTGCTGTTGGTCGTCCTTTTCATGTATGGAAAAACCATGAAATTCGGTTTCGTACTGGATGATGATCTTTTTATACGCAATAATCCGGTCGTACAGCGCGGTGTTTCCGGGATTCCGGATGCGTTCAACCGGCCCAGCCTCGAGCATTTCAAAGGGTCCAATTTCCAGATGTACCGGCCGGCAGTAATCACCGCCTTCTGCATCGAACAGTCGATCTTCCGGTTCGAGCCGGGGCCGTATCATTTCGTGAACCTGCTGCTGTATTCCTTGATCTGCCTGCTGGTCTACCGCTTGTGCAGGAATTTATTTCCGAAGGTGCATCCCGGTTTCGCCTTTCTGGCGGCGTTGGTCTACGCCGTTCACCCCGTCCATTCCGAGGTGGTCGCAAATGTCAAAGGACAAGATGAGCTCTGGGCGACCTTTGGTGCATTGATGTCATTTAAACTCTTTTTGGATTATATAGAGCGTCCTGCCGTCGGAAAAACGCTCTTCGCTTCAGTAGGATTTTTCCTGTTGTCGCTCTTCAGCAAGGAGAGCAGTGTCGCGTTCTTCGCGCTTTTCCCTGTTACCGCTTTCCTGCTCAAAGGACGCTCCGTAAAGGATTCCCTGCTCCGTTCCTTGCCTTGGCTGGCCGCTGTACTCC
>JBJOMA010000158.1:0-3905 GCA_046052625.1 Bacteroidota bacterium | reverse complement strand
CCTGTCAACTACTACTATAACGACCTCACACCGGAAGAGTACGAACTGATGGTCGAGCTCTCCTCTAAATCCGGACAGTCGTTCGACTGACGCCTTCAAACCGTGGCATGTTGATATTTCAGGTGCCATCCCCTTGCATTCCAGTAATATTGGCTTAATTTGCATTAGAAACACACACCCATGCCTTACAAAGAGAAAGAGATCGAGAAGCTCTATTACTCCATTGGCGAAGTCGCCGACATGTTCGGCGTGAATACCTCCCACATCCGTTTCTGGTCCAACGAATTCGACGTAATCCGTCCCGCGACCAACAAGAAGGGCAACCGCCTTTACACGCGTGACGATATCGAGAACTTCCGGAAGATCTATCACCTGGTGAAAGAAAAAGGCTACACCCTTCGCGGAGCCAAGACCGAACTGAAAGAGATGAAACTGCGGCCGGCTGAAGTCACTGTTGAAGAAATTGTGACTACAGACATCAACGCCGCAGCTGAGCCTACGTTGTTTGGCGCGCCTGCACCGATGGACCGTTCCGGCATCATGCCTTCGGCCGGCAGCGATGATTTCGTGGACCGTATGGCCATCCGGACCTCCCTGGAAAAAATGCGGGAGAACCTGCTGGTACTCGGAAAAGAAGTGAATGCGCTGGCGAAAGCCTGAAAAGTCGCCCCTGTACATACGGCCCGCTTCGGCGGGCTTTTTTATTTTTACACCTTATCCTCCGTCATGAAACATACTTCCTCCTTCGTCCGGCTGTCGATCGCCACTTTTTGCGCGCTGCTGTTTTTTACAATTCCATCCGTCTCCAGAAACGGCATGTGGATTCCCAGCCTGCTCAAGCAGCTCAACGAAAGCGACTTGAAGAAAATGGGACTTGAAATACCGGTCGAGGAACTATTTGACAAGGACAAAGGAGGACTGAATGAGGCAATAGTACAATTCGGCAACGGCTGTACCGGAGAGATCGTTTCGGAAAAAGGACTGCTACTGACCAACCATCACTGCGGATTCGGACAGATACAGGCGCTCTCTACGCTTGAGAATAATTACCTGGAAAAGGGATATTGGTCGATGAGCGAGGACCAGGAGTTGCCGTGTCCCGGACTGACGGTCACCTTCATCCGCGCCATCGATGATGTCACCGAGATCGTTCTTCAACGCATACCTGCCGGCGCTTCTGAGGAACAACGGAACGCCGCGGTCAAATCGGCGGGCGACAGTCTGGAAAAAAGCGCTTCCGTGAACGGAAGAAAAGCCATCGTCCGTTCCTTCTTCGGCGGCAATCAGTTTTATCTTTTTACCACGGAAACCTACCGCGACATCCGGCTGGTCGGAACACCATCCATGGCAATCGGTAATTTCGGAGGGGAGACGGACAATTGGGTCTGGCCGCGTCACACCGGCGACTTCTCGGTCTTCCGAATTTATGCAGACAAAGACAACCACCCGGCTGATTACGCGAAGGAGAACATTCCTTACCACCCCGCCCGACACCTCGACGTCAACACCGAAGGTGTGAAAGAGGGAGACTTCACCATGGTGTACGGTTTTCCCGGCAGGACACAGCAGTACCTGACCTCCGCCTCTATCCGACTGATTGAAGAGCAAACCAATCCGAACCGCATTGCGCTGCGGGATATCCGGATGGAGATCTACAGGGATGCCATGCAGTCGAACGACACGGTACGGCTACAGTACGCGGCCAAATTCAAAAGCCTGGCCAATTCCTACAAGCGGTGGAAAGGGGAATTGATCGGACTACGGCAATCGGATGTCTACGAGAAGAAAAGAAAATACGAAGCAGATCTGACCGGCGAAGCGCTCCGGACACTTTCCGAGTTGAATGCCGCTGTTGAAACCTCGGCACCGTTTAGCCGCTATCAGGATTATTATTCGGAAGGATTCGGAGGCATTGAACTGCTGTCGGTCGCAGCAAGAATGAAACCGCTCATGGACTTAGGCCAGGAGAAACATCCCGATGAGAAAAAGTTCCGTGAAGCCGCCGGCAAGCTGTACAAGGATCTGGAAGCGTTCTATAAGAACTATGACGTTCGTACAGATAGACGCATCACCGAATCAGTGCTGGACTATTGCATGAAAGACCTTCCGGACTCAATTCAGCCGGAAGCGTTGCAGTCCTACCGTCGCAATCCCGGGAAATATACGGATGCGCTCTTCGAACGCTCCCTGCTTGCTGATCCGCAAAGGGCATTGCCATTCATCAAGGGAATACAACCACAGCAACTGAAAAAGTTATCGGCGGATCCGGCCTGGGTCCTCCAAAAGTCCGTTTCAGATACAAGAGCCGCGAAGGTCGAGCGTCCCCTGGTGAGCATCAACGAAAAGATTGCAAGATTCCAGCGAGAATGGATCGCCTTTCTACTTTCCGCTTCAACGGCTGCAAATCCGATCGCTCCCGACGCGAATTCCACACTACGCGTATCCTATGGGAAAGTGCAGGGCCTTGAGCCGCAGGACGGCATCCGCTACTCCTGGCAGACCACTTCGGATGGAATAGTTCAAAAGGAGCGCACCGGAAACGAAGACTATGTCGCAGATACAGTCCTGTTGGCAGAATTGAAAAAAGAATCTTCCACAACGAACAAAACGGTCCCGGTCGCCTTCATCGCCTCCAATCATACCACCGGTGGTAATTCCGGAAGTCCGGTGCTGGATGCGAAAGGCCGTCTCGTCGGCATCAATTTCGACCGTATCTGGGAAGGCGTCATGAGCGATCTGTATTACGAACCGGCGTTGAGCCGCAACGTCGCCGTGGATATCCGTTACGTCCTTTTCGTCATTGAAAAAGTCGGCAAGTGCGGACGTCTTATCCGCGAAATGGGACTGCAGCGGTAATATGACTTTCTAACAATTCCACCAGGAGAAGCAAAGTCCTTCGGAGCATTACTTTTCAGCGAATTAAAATCCGACCCGATGAGTACGAAACCGAACACATCTCGTCAGCGACGCCGCAGCAACGGTTTCATTGTCACCACGGCAGGAGCGCTGCTCGGTTTCATCAGTTGCGTAATGGCGTTGCTCAATCCATTTCCGGAGATCTACCACTTGATCCTTTACGGTGCGACCTCGCTGGCCATCGCGCTCGTGTTCGCCGGACTCTATCTGATTCTTGAATAAACCGGCAGCGGGCGATCGCCTGTCGTCTACTTCATAAAAAAAGGGCCGGAACTGATTCCGGCCCTTCTCCATTTTGTGAATCAGGATCAATGCTTGACGAACCGGACGGTTGCCGATTGTCCCGACGCATCCGAAACACGGGCGAAGTAGATGCCGGCGGAAAGTCCTGCCAGATCCAGTTCAACCGACTGACGGTCGGCAGCGGTGAGGGTACGGCTTACGACCGCATTGCCGAGGAGATCCAGCAGTTCAACCGTACGCGCCTGACCCGTGAAGGAAACGCGTACCTTATCGGTAGCAGGATTCGGGAACACAGCCATACGGATGGCTTCCGTTTCATCGATACCGATGGAGAGTACGTCGATCACTGCGGTAGCGGTATCAGAATTGCAGGGATTGGTCGCAATGAGGGTGACCGTATACTGACCGACCGCCTGATAGTTGTGGATCAGACTGACAGTCGGACCGGTGTTATCCCCGTAGTCGACCGTGTAGGACGTATAGTCGGCAGAGTTGTTCGTAACCGTCAGGTCGTTGGCGGACAGGTTATAAGTGAACGACGCGACGGCCAGCGGATCGACGATGACATCGACCGTGTCGATACTTCCGGTATCCGAACAGCCGAAGCTTGAAACGCCGGTCACAATGTAGGTTTCGTTGGTAGTCGGTGTCACAGTGACCGAGTTGCCGGTGAGCCCGCCGGGCTGCCAGGTATAGGTCATCGTTCCGCCATTACCGATATTGTTGGTGATGTTGGCGGTAAGCGT
>JBJOMA010000157.1:0-3955 GCA_046052625.1 Bacteroidota bacterium | reverse complement strand
CAGCAGGGACATGGAGTCCAGCACGGCGACCATGACCGCCGCAGCGACGCCGCAGCCGTTGTATTCCATCACCACATTATTAAGCTGGTAGCCGATTTCATTGTAACCTAGTTGCGATCCGTCAGGCAGTCCCTTTGTGAGTACGGAAAGGTTTTTAATGTTCCTTACGAAATCGAAGCTTCTTCCGGCTGTATCGTATCGGATATTCTCATATCCGTCATCCTTGAACTGGTGAAAGGCGGATTGCCCCCAGCCTGTCCTGCCGGGAATGTATTGGAAGGAGGATGCTTGCCATTTGAAACGAACAGGGTTAGTCAGAATGGAATCGTTCGCTACCCGCCAGAAATACACTGCGCTGTCCTGCAGCGTATAATTCGGTATGGACCAGGAAATGATTCCGCCGCTGTCCGTCACCATGCCTGATCGGTAGAGGGGACTGTGAGGGCTGCCCGTCACGGAATCCGCTACGTCAAGATCGACGGTGTCGATTTCGAAAATGTAAGAGGCTGTAGTCGCTAACGGAAAGGCCGTACAGGCCTTCAGCGTAACCGTCTGTGAAGGATGGATCGCGAACTTCTTCGGATACACCGGTACGATGTCGCGTGACAGTACGAACATCGAGGTGGTTACCGTGTTGTTGACGAAGTTGTCGGACTCGTCGACCGAATCTTCCGGATCCACCTCGATCAGGAACCGGTTCAGGCCGGCAGCTCCGTACCCCCCTGTACGAAAAGTGAGTTGAAGTTCGTCCTCGTAAAAACAGTTCCCTCTCCGCACCGTGTAGACGGAGTCGCTTCCGTCCGGGAAGGTGCGTTGGATAAGCACATTGAACGAATCCGTTACGGCTTTTCCGATGTTACGCGTATTGACAAAAATACTGAAGGTGTCCTGGTCAGTTGTGATTACACCGCTTCCGAACCGTACGGATGATTCCTCGACCGCATAGTCGGGCTTCTGCCAGTTGTTCAGGCGGATGGCAGGATCGCCGTTAAGGGACATCTCCTGACAGACCGTCTTGATGTTCTCCGCGTTCGGACTCTGTATATCACGGATGGTCTTTTGCATCAGCTGCCCGAGCGTGGCGCCATATCGCGTTACGGATGCATTCTGGAAAAACGCGCCGGAGTATACGTGCAAGTCTTGTGGAACGCCCAGTCCCACACTGGCTATGAAGCCTATGGCCGCTTTCTGAGGTTCGAGGACGAAACGTTCGCTGACGGATCGCTGAAGGTTGTGGAAGTCACCGGCCAGACAGCTGTTGGCCACCACCACCGGATAGCGACCCCGGTTGTTGTATTCCGACGGGTCATCGGTACTCTGGTCGAAGCCCGAACCGGAGGCGTGTCCGAAGAAGGTCATCACCGCCACACCGGAGTCGATTTGCGACTGCAAGGAGTCCGACTGGTTGATGACGATGGGGTTGCTGTTGAACTTCAGGTAAGTGGTTACATGTCCTCCGAAAGCTGCGCCCTCCATGATGTTCTCGAAGTCGGTCAGGTAGCCGGCAAGCTGAGCCTGCTGCTGGGGATCGTTGCCGCCGCCGAAATGAAGGATCTCTTTCATCCAGGATTGCGGTGGACCCGACTGTACATTTTCATACTCCTGCACCTTTTGCAGATATTCAAGGAGTTCATTTCCGGTACGTGCAGAAATACGTCCGATCGGAATAGAGGGTTCGTAGAGTGAACCGTTTACACCGGAGGTGAGCAGGATATCCGAAGTAGGTATCCCGTAGGAAGGAACAAGGGATAAAGCGTAGAGGTAAGGATTGCTCCGTGCGTCAACGGGATTGATGGACTTACCGGCCAATAAAAGGTGCTGCGGAGGACCTGTATTGTTCCAGGCGCTAAGCAGATATGCGCTGAAATTGCGGATGCAGTACGGGTGCTTGGAGATGCCATAGGCGAATTGGTCCGTCAGCTCGTCGATATCGACCAACATGGCGCGGTTGCCGGTGGTCAGGTTACGGTAGTTCTTGTAGCCAATCGCTTCGCTCCACAAGGCCCTGTTGGCGACGATGATGTAAGCCGAATCCACAGGTTGTGCGCCGAAGTTGGTGAAGTAGCCGAAGTTGGTCGAGTTGTAATTGATTCCGAAAACGGAGGATACTTGGTTGATGTTCGCTTCAGCGGAAATGAAACAGGTTTTCTCCCCGCCTGAATTGGGGACCAGCGCCTGCCAGTTATTGCCGCTACCGGTCACAAGTATCCTGCGGTGATTGGTCAGGTCATAAAGCACCGGAGGTGTTGATCCTGCGGAGAAACCGGAAATATCCAGTCTTGACTTTGACTGCGGATTCGAGTCCGGCAGCCGGAATTCAAAAACGGAAGAGTTTCCGAAGTTGAAGGTATGGGGATAGGTGAGGGAGGCGAAATAGACGGAATTGTAATCCGTTGCTTGCGAGTTGGGAATCTGTGAACGGTAATCGACGGTGAAGGTGCTGCCTGTCAGCAAGGACGAGGAAACAGTACGTGTATACCTTCTCAGCGACTGAGCGAAATAGGTGTCCGAGATCGTGTCGCCGGGAAAGGTGATGGCGAAGGTGTGCCGGAGGTTGTTTACACCGCAAACCGCCGTCCGGAATTCGGCATCGGGACCGCCGGTGTAGGCATTCGATGAAGTAAGCTGTACCGTCAGCGGACCGTTAGCGCCGTTAAGGCCGTTACCCCATTCACGTCCGAATCCTTCACCTTCGGTGTATTCGATAGACTTACCATTGCGCCCAAGGTTATAACCGTTCGTGAGCTCCAGGTAGGATTCCTTCATGCAATAGGCGGAAGGAGTATAGGTAGTGTAAGCGGTGTCGGTCTCCGTAGTCATCCGAAGACCGTTGTTCAGGGTGCTCCAGGTAAGGAAATAAACGGCGGTGTCTGTGAAGAGGCTGTAACGGTCGTTCGGTTGCCAGCTGGAATCGGCATAAAGCCGGGTGTCTTGCGTGCCGTCATTCTTTCTTCCATAAAACTCGATGAAGTCACCGCTGTCGAAGCTGCCGTCGGATTCTCCGGAAACATGGATGTACTGCTGCTCTCCGTTACGGTACAGCTGGAACTTTCGTGGATCGACCCCGTTCAGGATCGCCCCGGAAACAGCAAGCGCCGGACGTGAGATCCGGTAAATGCCGTCCTGCCAGACCTTGACTTTGAAATAAGGTTGTCCGTAGTTGATCCACTCGTTGCCGAACGGCTGCCCTTGGACATTGAGTCCGGCGAATAGCAGTGCGACGATCAGGGCCGGGCGTCTCATGGAGTAATTATTTCTGCCGCTTGGTGATCTCAAGCCGGAGCGAGAACACGTTCGAATACAGCGTTTCGCCGCTGCCGATATTGGTCAGCGCGTAATCGATGGAAAGTTTTCCCAAACGGATGCCGACGCCGGCGTTTGGCTGTACGCGGGTCGACCGTCCTCCGTCGATATCCTTCACCGTTTGGCTGTTCTGGCTACCGCCTCGTCCGAAAATGAATCCGGAGTAACCGAGTTCGAACCCAAGGTGCGGATCGATACTGATGACTTCGGAGCTGATAGGAACGTTACGTTGTCCGTCAAAGGTGATGTCAGCATTCACTTCCGCCAACGCGGTGAACTTATTACCGATCTTCCCGGTGTAAGCCACGCCCGGAATCAGTTTCGGCAACGTGATCTCTGTCGTGTTCCGGGGGATCTCATTTCCGGTAGCTGCAAAGGTCTCCTCCAGCAGTTCGGTGTTGTAGCTCCAGGCATTGAACGTGGAAGTGACATCCTTGGCCATGATTCCAAGTTGCCAGTGGTTCTTGGTATACTGTGCACCGAGATCGAAGCCGAAGCCCCAAGCCTTGCCGAAGTCGCCGGCTTTCCGGTTGATGATCTTCGCATTTCCTCCGAACCGTAATCCGGGTACCCGCGTGGACTTGCTGTAAGTGAAAACGAAGGCGTAGTCCGCGATGGAGAAGGAGGATACACGGTCGTAATCGATTGCGCC
>JBJOMA010000156.1:0-2833 GCA_046052625.1 Bacteroidota bacterium | reverse complement strand
CAAAGCGTTGAGTTTCTCCGGAGGGGTCAATTATACAGCCGGTCTGCCGGTTGTCCGTACTTCACCGGATCATGGCACCGCCTACGATATCGCAGGCAAAGGAACTGCCAGTGAAGATTCTTTCCGTGAGGCTATTTACGTGGCCATTGACATCCTGCGTAAACGTGCCGAGTTCGACGAGGCGAATGCGAATCCTCTGCCGTTCGGTAAACAGTCGAAGGAAAGGGACTGAGGAGTTTGCAGTTCGCAGTTAACTGGAAACCGGAAATTACTCTTTCACCGCTTTTCTCACCAACACGCCTTTCTCTGTGTGAAGGCGCAGGATATACGTTCCTGAAGCAAGTGATTCGATACCGACAGTAACCTCATAGGCGCCGTCCACATTGCGGTTGATCAGCGACCTGCCGGACATATCAAGCATCTCTACGGACATCAGCTTTTCGGAACTACGGATGAAAAGCTGTCCTGCGGCAGGCTGCGGGAACAAGGCCACATCGGAAACCGAAGCAGCTGGCGCAACTCCGGTCGAGGAGTTGAACGTATTCGGATAAGGGTTAGGATCGGCCGGCTGGCAACCCAGTCGGGCATATAGGAAATTGCTGACGAAGCGGGTGGTGGTATCCATGTAAGCGGCATTCGATAAATAAGGCACATGACCTGCACCGAAATAAGTGTACATCCCATTCGGTAGACCGATCTGGTCGGCATACTGGTTGACAGAGTAGCTGCCATCGACCACCATCAGCGGGTAGACATTGAATAAGTAGATGGTAGCCGTGGCATACGGTACGGTCTGGTCCGTAGTACCGTGCATACTGCAGAGTGGCTCGTCGTTCGGATGGATCCACTGTTTGTCACCCAGTGCGCCGCAAAGGTTTACGACTGCGTTGACAGCCGATGAATACCCGGGATTACCGGAATTGCCTTCCATGCCTCCCAAGGCGACCGTATCGATTTCCACCGGCAATTCAGAGGGATCGTCCAGATAAGCGTGGTGTAAGGCCGTGAAGGCACCGGCAGAACTACCTCCAATAAAAACCAGACCGGGATCGATTCGGTATGCGTTCGCAGTTGCCGCATCCTTGCGGAAAAACCTTACCGCAGCTTTCATATCCTGTACCGCACGGTAAAGTGCGCGTTTTGCGCCTGCCTGATCAGGAGGAAAAGGAATACCTAAACGGTAATCGATGGATGCGCACACATAACCGCGCTTGGCGAAGTTATTGCAAAGGGCGACCATGTCCGGATCCTGTTTGGTTCCCGTGACAAAGCTTCCTCCGTGCGCCCATACAATCAGCGGACGAAAAGCGGCCGTATCACCCGTCGGCTGGTATATATCCAACGTGAGCTGGGTGACGGTACCGGTATATGATGTGTTGGAGCCATACAGGACACTGGAGGTGACTGTGACGTTGCTGAAGATTTCGGTATCATAGCGTCCGTTGCTGCAGTCGATGAACGTCTGTGCTGTTGCGCTGAGTTGGAGGATTGAAAACAGTACGGGAAGGAGCAGGCGTATTTTCATGTCGGCAAGATAAACGATTTGATAAAAAAAAGGCCGCATATGAGCGGCCTTTTTTAGAAAGAATTATGCCGAATCAGTTGATTACCAGCTTTTTGGTTATTTCTCCGCCCTTGAACCCGACTTTGACGGCGTAAAGTCCGTCAGCCAGGTCCATACCGCGGATCGAATAAGCCGCCCGCTCGTTGACCGGTATTTCCTTTACCAGCTTTCCGCGGAGATCGAAAATCCGGATGTAGGCGGGAACAGCGGTCACGTCGCGCAGATCGACAGTGAAATCACCGGCCGAAGGATTCGGGAATACGTTGACCTGCTTTTCAAGAAGATCCATATCACTTACTCCGACATTCAAACCAAGGCAATATGTGATACGCGGATTCAGGTAATTCTGAATGGTGTCGATGTATGCCAGCGCCTTTGCTTTTGACATGTCCGGATTAGTGGCCAGTCCGTTCAGGTATGCCTGGGTTCCGGCAGCAGCCGGCTGACCGATCGCCTGAGCGAAGAAGACCAGCGCGGTGGAATCATACCATTCCCAAGGACCGGACTGGACAAACGGATTCGTATAGAAGGGAAATAATCCATCCTGCCCCCCGTTGACCGCATTGGCACGCTGGGTATAGGGATCCGTGAATCCGGCATTGATGAAACAATTGTTGTTGCCATATGCATTCGCCTGAGTAATAACCGTTGCACTGCCGCTTACGTCAACGACAAACTGCGGCGGTTGCGTGGGTACATAGACCGGTCCGTTACCGATCGGAGCGAACGGATCGCCCGCTACGTGGAAAGCGACCATCGGAACATCGCCGGCTGAAAGCCACGAGCTGTCGCCGAGCGCACCGCCATAATTGAAAACGAAATCCACATCGCTGTTATAACCGACGTGGTTCAACGGATAGTTGACAGCAGTATCACCACCGTATCCATCGAAGTCGCCCCAGATCTGCTGGATGACATAAGACTGTCCGGCGAAGAAGCCGTAGGCAGGATTAGTCGTGTTAGAGAGGAACTTGGGAAGATTTATTTCCGCGACATTGTCGACAGTGGGATAAGCCAAAGCGACGTAACCACCGGAGCCCTGACCGCCCATGATGATATTGTTCGTGTCGACGCGGTAGGGATTCCCATTGAGGATGGCCGATTCATGGAAGTAGCGCACACAGGCCTTGGCATCCTGAAGTGCGCGATAAACAGCCTGCAGCAACGAACCCGTGCGGACATCCTGGTCGGCACTGACCGGGTTCCAACCGAGGCGATAGGACATGGCCGCTACCACATAGCCGCGACGGGCGAACTGCTTGGACATTT
>JBJOMA010000155.1:0-5679 GCA_046052625.1 Bacteroidota bacterium | reverse complement strand
GGCCGGCGACCGGATCATCAAGGTGGACGGAAAGAATGTCGCCAATATCAACATCACCAATTCCCAGGTGATGCAGCAGCTCAGGGGAAAGGGCGGGACCAAAGTCAAGGTCACCGTTTTCCGAAAGTCCACCGGCAAATCCATCGACTATACGATCGTTCGCGGCAAGATTCCGATCTATAGCATTGATGTGGGCTACATGATAACGCCGCAGACCGGATATATCAAAGTGTCGCATTTCGCTGAGCATACCTACGAAGAATACCTGACAGCTTTTGCAAAGCTGAAGACCGCAGGAATGAAGAACCTGGTGCTGGATCTCCGCGGAAATCCCGGTGGCTATCTCAAGACTGCCATCCAGTTGGCGGATGAATTCCTTCCGAAAGGAAAGCTGGTCGTTTATACCGAAGGACGTGCCCGTCCGCGGGAATCCTACAGCGCCACTGAAAACGGCCTTTTCGAGCGCGGGAAGCTGGTGGTGTTGGTGGACGAGGGAAGCGCCAGCGCCAGTGAAATCGTTTCAGGGGCATTACAGGACTGGGATCGTGCGACTATCATGGGCCGCCGTTCTTTCGGAAAAGGACTGGTACAGGAGCAAAGCGAATTTCCGGACGGGTCTGCCATCCGGCTGACGGTAGCGAGGTATTTCACGCCGACCGGCCGTTGCATACAGAAGCCGTACGACGGCGATTACGGCGATTATGAAGAGGAGCTACTCGATCGCCTCCAGCACGGCGAACTGTTGAGTCAGGACAGTATCCGGTTCGCCGATTCATTGAAGTTCAAGACGCCCGGAGGGAAAACAGTCTATGGCGGCGGCGGAATCATGCCCGACGTCTTCATTCCATTGGATACTGAGTCGACATCCGGATTCTATTCCGTTGTTTCCGGCCGGGGGCTGATTGTACAATATGCATACGATTATCTGGACAAGAATCGTTCGCGTTTCGAAAAATTCCCTGACTTCTCTTCATTCAATTCGAATTTTGAATTCGATGATGAAGCGTACCGTGCATTCCTCGATTACTGTTATTCGAACGGGGTAGAACGCAGTGAGCCAGGTTCCGAGAACGCCCGTCCGATCATCGCCAACCAGCTGAAAGCGCTTGTGGCCCGGCAGATCTGGAAGAATGACGGATTCTATCCGGTGATCCATCAGAACGACAAGACCTTAAAGGCGGCCTTGGACGTCTTGGAAAACAAGCGTTCAGCTGTCCGCTGATCACATCGGATAACCTTTTTACCCTACCTTTGTTCATCCATAAAATCATCCTTCAAAGGATATCATCAACCTCAATCCGCATACCCATGGCATTCGAACTTCCCAAACTACCGTACGATTTCAACGCGCTGGAGCCGCACATCGACGCACGAACGATGGAAATCCATCATGGCAAACACCATCAGGCCTACGTTACGAACCTGAACAATGCAGTCGCAGGTACACCCGCCGAGTCGATGAGCATCGAGGATATCTGCCGCTCGATCTCCACGTTCCCGGTAGCAGTGCGCAACAACGGCGGCGGTCACTATAACCACGATCTCTTCTGGAAAATCATGAAACCCGGTGGCGGCGGACAGCCCACCGGCGCGTTGGGTGACGCAATCAACAGCACCTTCGGCAATTTCGAGGAGTTCAAGACAAAATTCGCTACGGCCGGAGCCACCCGTTTCGGAAGCGGCTGGTCCTGGTTACTGGTCGGCGCTGATAAGAAGCTGGCCGTATGCTCCACGCCTAATCAGGACAATCCGCTTATGGATATCGCCGAAGTGAAAGGTACTCCGATCATGGGTCTGGATGTGTGGGAGCATGCCTATTATCTCCATTATCAGAACCGACGCCCCGATTATATTTCCGCTTGGTGGAACGTTGTCAACTGGGAGGAGATTTCCCGTCGGTTCCAGGAAGCCTCCCGCTGAACCGATTCTGAGATTATTTTGAAGGCCGTTGCAACCACAGCGGCCTTTTTTCGTTTCAAAAAGGTTGCAAAGCCCTGATTCAGGGATAAATCCGTGCAAACGACTCACGATACATCCACCAGCGGATACTACCTCCGGACATTCGACTTCGCCGTGGTCGTTCCCATGGCTAACGAAGAAGCCGAGTTCGCCGCTTTTGTTGATGCACTGCGTCAGGAGCTGGATTCGTTGGGATCCGGAACGGTCTATTTCGTGGTCGACAATGCTTCGAAAGACCGTACCCTCGAGTTGTGTCGTACGCTATCCGCTTCGGATCCGCGCTTCGTGACGGTCTGGGCACCGGAGAACCGGAATGTAGTCGACGCTTACCTGCGGGGCTACCGCGAGGCTTGTCCGAAACATGAATTCATCATAGAGATGGATGCCGGACTTTCTCATGATCCGCGGGCACTTCCGATGTTCCTCCGCGTGCTTAATGAGGGGAACGAATGTGCCTTCGGAAGCCGTTTCATCAACGGTGGTTCTATCTGGAAGTCGTCGGTGCGCCGTACCTTCCTCTCCCGAACCGGCACCCTGCTCTCCAACCTTCTGCTCGGCACAAGGATGCGCGATATGACTTCCGGTTTTCAGGGATTCCATCGCTCGATAGTCGAGCAGTTCCTGCAGTATTCACTCTTGTCAAAGGCCCATTTTTACCAGACTGAGCTGCGCTATCTGTTGCGTCATAAGCGATATATCGAAGTTCCGATCCATTACCGTGCACCCTCGCCGAGCGTTTCGGGGAAAGCCATCCGGAATTCCATTTCCGTACTCAGTCATTACTTATTCCGCCGGTTAAGAGGGAATGCGGCTACCATAGACTGATATGTCCACTGCCATCGCACTTGTCATCACCTCCATCGCCGGATCCGACCATCCGGTGCTAAACGATTTCGCTCGTCAGTGTACCTCGCGCGGCATCCGCTTTTACGTGATGGGTGATCGCATCTCTCCGGCCGATTTCGAGTTGGAAGGATGTGATTTCTACTCGTTGCAGCAGCAACGGGAGACCGGCTTCGCGCTGGTAGAACGACTTCCCGAGCGGCATTACGGACGTAAGAATGTAGGCTATCTGTTGGCCATTTCCCACGGCACGGAAATCCTGTTGGAGACGGATGACGACAATTACGCACGTGAAGGATTCTGGGATCCTCGCAGTCGACAGGTGCAGGCACACCGTATCGATGAGGCGGGTTGGGTCAACGTCTATTCACATTTCACCAACGCCAATGTATGGCCACGCGGATTCGCATTGGAACATCTGCAGGATCGTTTGAAGCCGCTTGAACAATGGCCCGTATCCTCGGTCGATGCACCCATCCAGCAAGGATTGGCTGACGAGAATCCGGATGTCGATGCGATTTACCGTCTGACGTTTCCGCTGCCGTTGAGTTTCGATCGCTCCTCCAGTGTCGCACTAGGACGCAACAGTTGGTGTCCGTTCAACAGCCAGAATACGACCTGGTTCAAGGAGGCTTTTCCGTTGCTCTATCTTCCTTCGCATTGCAGTTTCAGGATGACCGATATCTGGCGCAGTTTTGTGGCGCAGCGCATCGCTTGGGAGAACGGCTGGCATATCTGGTTCCATCCGCCGACTGTTTATCAGGAGCGGAACATGCACAACCTGCTGCGGGATTTCTCCGACGAGGTCGTCGGCTATCTTAACAATGGCCGAATTGCGGAAGAACTGGCTGCGTTAACCTTGCGTTCCGGGCAGAATGCGCTTGGGGAAAATCTCATCCTATGTTATGAAAAGCTGATTTCAATGCGACTGGTCGGCGAGGATGAACTTCCGCTTGTCCAGGCATGGCTGGATGACCTGCAGCGGCTGGGTGCTTGATACGTTTCGAGCTGTAAGAGCACGGTTGTTCAAAATTATACAGCACCCTGAGCCGTTACCTGATTGTTTAAACGCAATTTAGTGGCTGGTACGCCCATGCTCAGACGCCTCCGTAACATCCTGTTGATTTTCGTCGGCCTCATCGTCTTGTTGGTCCTTTCGGCCGTGGCCGTCGCGTACTTTTACAGCGACGAAGTGAAGGGGTTGATGATTTCCCAGCTCAACAAGCGGTTAAGGACCGAGGTGGTCGTCGGTAAATTCGATGTGTCGTTGTTGCGACATTTCCCGTATGCCTCGCTAGAGCTCTCCGATGTACTCATCAAAGAGGTTACCGAACATGAAGAAAAAGACACCCTGTTGTTCACGCGCAGGATCTCTTTTCTTTTCAACGTGCTCTCTTTTTATCATAAGGATTATACAGTCAATCGTATCATCATCGCAGAAGGTCTTGCGAAGATGAAAGTGGATAAGAGCGGCAACAGGAACTATGAGTTTTGGAAATCGGACACCACTTCGACCGGGCAGGATTTCGACTTGAGAAGGGTGGACATCCGGGACATGCAGGTCAGTTATGTCGACAAGCATTCAGGACAAGAGTATAGTGCTCTCTTGCATGATATCCGGTTTTCAGGAAAATTCGCCGAGGAACGATACGACATGGAAATCCTTGGCGATCTTTTAATGGAACGACTTGTCGTCGACGGAAATGAATACATCCGGTCCAAAGAGATTCATATCGAGACCGGTCTGGATGTTGATGCGAAAAAGAGGCTGTTCGCGATCCGGAAAAGCGAATTGCGACTGGCGGATTTCAAGTTCACGATTCAGGGTAAGGTGATCACCCGCAAGGTCACTGAAGTGGATCTGAGGATCGCTACAGGCGAAAACGATCTGGCTGCGCTGGTGAGTCTGTTGCCGGGAAAATATGCCGCGCATTTAAGGGATTTCAGTTCAGAGGGCAAGTTCCTCTTCAACGCACGAATTGCAGGAGCAAGCTCTGCCGGTTCAGCCGTGGATGTCACCGCCGATTTCTCCATCCATTCCGGTCGGATGACTCCGCCTGGCAGAAATATATCGCTTCAGGACATCGAATTGAAAGGGTCTTATTCCAGTAAGAAGCATGGGACGTTACATATCCCGTCACTACAGGCCCGTCTCGGCCAGCAATCCGTAAAAGGGGATATGAAACTGACCGACTTCACTTCACCGTTCCTGGAGTTTCATGCACAAACCACCGTAGAGCTTTCTAACCTGAGCGCTTTCCTTGCCAGTGATTCACTGGAGGATCTGAGCGGCTTGGCCGCCATCGATATCTCCTTCGCCGGGCAGGTAAAGGAGATCGCAGGAGCCCGGAAAGGAGAACTTCAGAATATCAATTCCTCCGGAAATGTCCGGCTGAGTAATGTCGCCTTCCGGTTAAAAGGCAATCCGCTATCGTTCACCTCCATCAACGGAAACCTTCAACTGGTCAACACCGATGTCCGTGTCGATGCCTTACAGGGAAAAATCTCCTCCAGCGATTTCCGCTTTGACGGAATGTTCAGTAACCTGATTCCCTTTTTCCTGAGTCCCTATCAGCCGACTTCGATTACCGCATCACTGAATGCTACGTCGGTCGATTTGGACGAGTTGCTTACCAATAAAAAGGCGGCTGTTGCCGGAGACACCTCCTACAAGTTAGCGGTGGATCCCCGTCTGACGGCTGATCTGGCTATTCGTGTAGGCAAACTGAAATTCAGGAATTTTCGGGCCAATATATTGTCGGGTAATGTGCATCTTGAAGAGCAGGTGCTGTACGGACAGGAACTCCGTTTCAAAGCTATGCAGGGCGATGTTCGCATGAACGCAGTCATTGATGTCTCCCGTCGCGACAGTGTCCG
>JBJOMA010000154.1:0-4289 GCA_046052625.1 Bacteroidota bacterium | reverse complement strand
GATCGATGAATCGAAAGTGTTTAAAGGTGAGTTCAAGAGTACTTCCCGTATCAACTTCGTCTATTCGGACCTGCCGGTGGAAGCGGCCAGGCATCTGGCGGCCGACTCAGGGTTTTTCGGTGTCTTGTATATACCGTCTACCGCCAACCTTGTCGCTTTGGAAAAAGCCGTAGTCCTGTATTCCGAATCGCAGCCCGGTCTGGAAGTGATGGGCCGTATCGAGAATTCCCTGGAGAAAGTCATCAATGACAATAAATACAAGGATGCAGGAATCGACCCGGAACGCCTGGCGGCGATCAGTACCGATGTCAGTATCAACACGCGCGATCTGGAAGACCAGGCCACGAGCACACCGTTAGCTTCCGGTCTGGGGTTTGTAGGAGGATTCCTTATCTATATGTTCATTTTCATCTACGGCGCCATGGTCATGCGCGGCGTTCTGGAAGAGAAGACTTCCCGGATCGTCGAGGTGATCATCTCTTCCGTGAAGCCTTTCCAACTCATGATGGGAAAGATCATCGGTGTAGCCCTCGTCGGACTCACGCAGTTCCTGTTATGGGTTATACTTACCGCGCTGATCTATTCCGTGGTTGGAGCTTCGGTTACCGGCGACATGGGCCGGCCGGATAGTGTCGGTCAACTCATGCAAGCTCCCTCTGCCGACCTTCCCGATGCAGCCCCTGCTCCGGATACGTTCGCTAAAATCAATACGATGGTGTCCTCGATCAATTTTCCGTTGATGATCGCCATGTTCATTTTCTTTTTTCTTGGAGGCTACCTGCTTTATAGTGCGCTGTTCGCTGCAGTCGGAGCGGCCGTTGATGCGGAGACTGATGTCCAGCAGTTCATGTTGCCCATCACGCTGCCGCTCATTCTTTCCTATATCGCAGCGGTCAATGTGCTGAATAATCCGCAGGGATCAATAGCATTCTGGTTCTCCATCATCCCGTTCACTTCCCCTATTGTCATGATGGTCCGTATACCCTTCGGAGTTCCCTGGCAGGAGGTAGCGGCCTCCATGATCCTGCTGGTCGCAGGTTTTGTCTTTACCACTTGGATGGCGGCGAAGATCTATCGTACAGGAATCCTTCTGTACGGCAAAAAGGCGGGATATCGGGAACTTTGGAAATGGATCCGTTATAAGGGTTCCTGATCGCTCCCGAATGTCCCGTACTGTCGCCGTTCTTGATCTCGGCACCAATACGTTTCACCTATTGGTGGTACGTCTGGAGCGGGACGGTACATGGTCTGCCGTACATCGTTCACGCAAGACAGTTAAATTGGGGGAGGGCGCAATCCACATGGGTGTGATCGCGCCACGTCCTTTCAGTCGAGGGATCAAGGCACTTTGCGAACTTAAAGAACGTGCGGAAAACTTCGGTGTATCCGCATTTGCTGTTGTCGCCACTTCTGCTGTCCGTAGCGCCTCAAACCGAAGTGCATTTGTCTTCAAAGCGTTAAAGGAAACGGGATTGCGGATACAGGTCATTTCAGGAAATCGGGAAGCTGAACTCATCGCCTCGGGTGTCCGTCAGACCTTGACAGAAGATGCAGGACGTGTGCTGATCATGGATATCGGTGGGGGCTCTGCGGAATTCATCCTGGCGGATCACCATCGGATCTTTTGGAAGCACAGCTTCGATATCGGCGCAGCACGGTTGCTCGAACAATTCCGGATTTCGGATCCGATCCGCAAGAGGGAGCAGAAGGCACTACGTGTTCATCTTGAGAATGAACTGGGGCCGCTCTTTAACGCCCTGGAACGATATCCTGCAAGTCAGCTTGTCAGCGCTTCCGGTTCTGCCGAATCCTTTGCGAAAATGATCGGTTACAGGACGTTCGGAAGAGATCCTTTGCGGAACAAACGTCTCCATGCAATCGATTTAAAAGCCTATTTAGTTTTGCATCGTGAACTGATGGCCAGCACGGCCCTGCAACGCACAAACATGAAAGGCTTAGTAAGGATGCGTACCGAAATGATTGTTCCGGCCAGCATCCTCACGGAATTTGTCCTTCGAAGGACCGGTATCAAATCGCTTTCGGTGTCTGCTTATTCCTTGAAAGAAGGCGTGGCGACTTTGTTGGCCCGCGGCGGAAATATCGGGAGGTCGGATGATTCCGTTTTGTAACTTTGGACATCAAACCCTCTCGTATGCCTAAGGTACTGATCATCGATGACGAGAAAGCTATCCGCAATGCGTTGCGGGACATCCTACAGTTCGAGAAGTTTGAGGTAGAGGAGGCCGCAGACGGCATGGAAGGCGTGAAGGCGGCAGAAGCAGGTTCGTTCGATCTCGTGTTGTGTGATATCAAGATGCCACGTATGGACGGCATGGAAGTGCTTGCCCGTTTGCAGGAATTACAGCCCGATACGCCTGTCGTGATGATTTCCGGACATGGTACAATCGACACTGCCGTGGAGGCTATAAAGAAGGGGGCATACGATTTCATTTCCAAGCCGCCGGACCTGAACCGCTTGCTGGTGACGGTACGTAATGCGCTTGATCGTAATTCCCTGGTGAAGGAGACGAAGTCCCTTCGGAAAAAAGTATTCAAGACACGTGAGATGATCGGCGATTCACCTTCCCTGAAACAGATCAGGGAGATGATCGATAAGGTCGCACCTACGGACGCACGCGTGCTCATCACCGGAGGAAACGGTACGGGCAAGGAGTTGGTAGCCCGTTGGATTCACGAAAAAAGCCGGCATGCTTCGGGTCCGATGGTGGAAGTGAATTGTGCAGCTATCCCGTCCGAACTGATCGAAAGTGAACTGTTCGGTCATGAGAAAGGCGCCTTCACCTCCGCCATCAAGCAGCGGATCGGGAAGTTCGAGCAGGCTAATGATGGTACGCTTTTTCTCGATGAGATCGGCGACATGAGCCTGTCCGCTCAAGCCAAAGTGCTCCGTGCCCTGCAGGAGAACAAGATCACCCGCGTCGGAGGCGAGAAAGAGATTACAGTCTCCCCGCGAGTCGTGGCTGCTACCAACAAGGACCTTAAAGCCGAAATTGCGAAAGGCAATTTCCGCGAAGACTTGTATCACCGGCTTAGCGTCATCCTGATTCATGTCCCTTCCCTGAACGAACGTGTTGCTGATATTCCGCTGTTGGCGCAGCATTTCGTGGAAGACATCTGTGCGGATTACGGGGTGCCACCGAAGGCGATTACAGCAGAGGCATTCAAAGAGTTGCAAAGGATGGACTGGACCGGCAATATCCGTGAATTGAGGAATGTCATCGAACGATTGGTGATCCTGAGCGATAAGAAGATAACCGAAAAGGAAGTCAAACAGTTTGTCACTAAATGACCCCCACTGATATGGAAAGCAGTCAGCCCTCCCCGGCCTCTCAGGGGGAAACAGCGTCCTCCCGCATCAAGACCGTTCGTCGGTTCTATCAGCAATACAAGTCGCTCAGTTTTTCAGAACTTATGCGGAAGGCGGATGATGAGTACCTGGCTTATGTCGCTGAAATGGATGATAAAGGCCAACTGGTCAGGGAATCCAAGTTCGATGCCGACGGGGAACTCGAGGAGCGCAATGATTACCGGTACAGTGATGGGGGAAAACTGATCGAGCATGTGCTGCTTTATGCGGTCGATGATGTCACCGAACGCCGCGTACTGCGCAGAGATGAACGCGAACTGCTGCTCGAGGAGATGAAAATGTACGGCGATGATACCGGTGAGCGGTCGACCTATTCCTACGATGCTGCGGGGAATGTGACGGAGATCGTTCACTATGACGAAGAGGGTTTGCTGGCGCACCGTGAAGAGGTGAGCTACGGCGCCGATGGTGGCGTTTCAATGCGTAAACGTCTGGACGCACAAGGTCAAACCCTTGAACAGACAGTCTTTCAGAAAACCGAGGATGGAATGACCATTGAGCAGCACGAATTCTCCCCGGAAGGTAAATTGCAGACACTTTCGGTCACAAAAGTAGACCCGGCCGGCAATGAGATTTCTACGCAGCAGTCGACCCCAGATGGCAAATTGGTTGCCGCGGTCTATTCCACCTACGATGAGCGCGGTAATGTAGTCGAGCGTGTTTACAAGGATTTTTACTCAAAGACGGTCCGCAGCGTCTACGACGAAGCCGACCGGCTGTTGTCACAAGAACTATTCGATGGTTCGGGACTCCTGTTGCGAAAGAACGTGTATGAATACGATGAAAAGGGACAGGTAGTCGCTGAACAGGTGTTCGAAATGGATGCCTCCGGCGGTGGTCGGGACAAACATTACGGTACCCGTTACGAATATGAGCATTATCAATAAAACCAATTCATAAA
>JBJOMA010000153.1:0-3116 GCA_046052625.1 Bacteroidota bacterium | reverse complement strand
TCGGGGCGGTTCCAAGAACGCTTTGTGTCCAAGCGCCGGTGCCTTTGGTGCCGCGCCAGTTGAGCATCATGCCTCCGACTGTGGAAGAGTGAGCGATGGACATCTCCTTGCCGGAGCCGGTTACCACAATGTTCGTGAATCCGGTACGGTTGGCACCTTCGGTACGGGTGATGGCGTTTACGCCGGGGCCGTTACCGCTGATGGGGTCTACCCATCCATTGATCCACAGATTGGGGTTGGCCGCGTCATAATAGTTGTAGCCGGTTCCGCGGTCAGCGAAAGAAGTGTTGGCGGCATAGGTCCATGCAGCAGAGATGGTGCCGTCAACGTTCTTCACCAGACGGTGGCTGATCGTTCCGTTGGTCTGGAGGTCGTAAACTGAACCGCCGATGATTGCTTCCTCTACACCGGCAACACGAAGATGTACTCCGTTGTTGCTGCGAGCAGGTTGTGTAAACGTACGGTTCACCGGAGATGCGACGGGCATGCCGTCATCCATCTGCGGACCTTTTTTGGTGGCAGTGACCTTCACGCTCTGAAGATTTGCCGGGACATGGGCTTGCTTCATGCCCTGGGGGAGATTGGTGCGCACCGGCTGTGTAGCCGAAACGGACAGACCCAGAACCACGGACAAGCCTACGAGTAAACCTTTTTTCATTTCAGTTTGGATTTATTGGGTTAGTTGTATTGGTTTCAATGCGAGCAAATGTAACGAAATGACACGCACGGACAAGACTGAGGGCTCACGTTTTCTGCTTAAAAATGAGCCAATTATGTCATTAACACGTCATTTTATGCCAGTCGTTCCCGTTTGACTGCCAACAGCAAGTACGGAGCGATACCATTCATTGAAGCCGTACGCTGCAGTCCGTGCTCCGAATTTATACTCCGCTTCCCGTTGCAGTACCTTTGGATCATACGAGCCGTAGGTAGAGCACATCTGTTCAAGCGCTTTTGATAATTCCGTGCGGTCACCCGCTGCAATAAGGATTCCGTTTCCTTCGTGTATGATCTCCTCCGGACCTCCGCAACGGGTCGCCACGACGGGTTTTCCGCATCGTAACGCTTCGGCGCAGATCAGCGAGAACGTTTCAAACCGGCTGTTCATCACCAGGAAATCACTGTCGACCAATAGCCGGTACACATCTGCATTCGGTTTCCTTCCGAGAAAACGAACCGTCGAGTCTGCAAGCCCCAGAGAGGCGGATAAATTCTTCAAACTGCTTTCATCTCTTCCTCCGCCGATGATATCCAACCTCATTCCGGGATGTTTCGCTTTCAGTTCGGGCATGCAACGTAAGACATCGCTGATATTCTTGATGTCATCCACTAGATCCGCCACCAGGGCGATGCGGATGGATTGTTCATGTGGCTTGACAGGCGCCGGTATTTCTGGCTCGATGACATTGTAGATGACGCTTATATCGTTTCGCTTCAAATGTCGCTCCAGATGACTTTTCAGAAAAAATGATACGGCACTGATTCCGGCAGCCTTGCGCAATGAAACCCGGATCAATGCTCGCCGAAACCATCCCAACCGTACATATTCTCCGCTCACATAGCCGGACCACTGTTCGCTTGCTACGAAAGGTGTCTTGTGCATCCGGGAGGTCCAACAGGCGAGAAGCACGGTGCGAAGGATGATATAGGCATGAATGACGTGCGGACGATAACTGTCATAAAGCCCTGCATCCCGCTTGAAGCGATGCCAGCATTGCAGGTATCGGACTGCGTTCTTCCATTTCCTGATGGGCCCTTTGGCATCGGCGAAATAATAACGATATTCCTTGACGCCGTCGATTTCCGACAGCTCGGCTTCAATCGATGGGGTCGACATGTTCGGATCGTTGATGGCAAAAAAGACCCGGACCCGGTTCATGGATGCGATGGCACGGGCATGCTTCTGTATGAACACGCCCAGCTGCGGATCCGTGCGGTTCGGATACCAGCGCGGAAGCATCAAAACTTCCAAGGGTAGTTGCACTTCCTTCTTCACATCAGCAGCGGTTGTCGATCCGTTTAATCCCCAAGCGGATGGAGTTTCCGATAACAATGACATCGGAAAAGGCCATCGATAATGCCCCGATCATCGGGCTGAGATAACCGGCGGCAGCGAAGGGGATGGCGATTACGTTGTATAAAAAAGCCCAGAAAAGATTCTGTCTGATTGTCGAGTAAGTCGCCCTGGATACCGCGATGGCGCTGATCAATTGCTTGAGTTCGTCGCTTCTCAACAGTATGACATTGGCAGATTGCATAGCCACATCCGTCGCCCTGCTGATTGATACGCCGACCGTAGCTCTTGCGAGCGCAGGAGCATCGTTGATGCCGTCGCCGACCATCACGGTTGAGCCTTCTGCAGAAAACTTACGGATCAGCTCCAGTTTTTCACCTGGTAGCTGTCGGCTGTACACTTCGGTGATCCCGACGGCAGCGGCTACGTTTTCGCATACATCCTGACGGTCTCCGCTCACCAATACCACCCGGATACCGCCGGATTTCAACGCTGTAACGGTTGCGGCAGCATCTGATTTCAGGTCGTCCTCGATATCGACAGTGCCGATAAGGCGGTTGTCTTTCAAAAGGTAAATTCCGTGCGTACCGTCATCCGTCAGATGACGCGCCATGGTAAATGAGCCAGCACTGAACAAGTGACCTTCGGCATCCCATGCGTTGATACCTATGCCTTTGTCTTCCTGTATTTTTACGAAAGTCGGCAGTGTCTCAGAACCGAATTCAGGTTGCATGGCTTGTACCGCCGAACGGGCGATAGGGTGGGAGCTGTTGCGCTCCAGCGCCAATAAGAGTTTCTTCAGATCGGATTCAGTGCCTTCCATCGCGTTGAATCGGACAAGTCGGAATCTACCGGTTGTAAGCGTGCCGGTCTTGTCGAACACCACCGTCTTTACGCCCGACAGGTCCTCCACCGTGCTTCCGCCCTTGATGAGTATTCCTTTCCGTGCGGCCCTTCCGATACCCACCATCACCGCGGTCGGTGTCGCCAGACCCATGGCACAGGGACAGGAAATGACCAGTACGGCTACGGCATGCATCAACGATTCTGAAGGGGAAATCCCTACGAACAGCCATGAAACAAGGAAGGTGAGCAAGGAGAT
>JBJOMA010000152.1:0-4578 GCA_046052625.1 Bacteroidota bacterium | reverse complement strand
ATCGTATACTCGCGGAGGTTTCTCCGCTTATTCGGAATATGCCCTTAAATCCGGCGATCCTTCTTCCAACAACAATTTCATTTTCAAAGATGGCCAGGCACTCCTTTTAAACCTCGGGTATACCAAGAAAGGGTTGGGCATCACCACCAGCCTGAAGTGGTTGGACAACATGTCCTTCCGCAGCGACCGTACTGCACTTCTCAATAGCCTGCTCATCAATTACCTGCCGGCTATCACCAAGAACCACACATACTTGCTGGCCGCCTATTACCCGTATGCCACCCAATTGAACGGTGAATTCGGATTCCAGGGCGAGGTATTCTATCACGTCCCGAAAGGCGGATGGCTCGGAGGCTCCTACGGAACGGATTTAACGTTCAATTATTCGCGCACGACATCGATCAAGGAAGAGCCCATTACCACCGGAGCCGACACCATGCTCGGGTACAAGGCTCCTTTCCTCGGCATGGGCGATGAGATTTTCTACGAGGATTTCAATGTGGCCTTCGACCGCAAATTCAGCAAGAAGTTGCGGATGATCCTCACTTACATGTACCAGAATTACAACAAGGACCGTGTCGAAGGACGGGAAGGCTTCGGACATGTCTACTCCAATATCGGTGTGATTGAAACGCAGTACCGGATCACTTCGAAATACAGTCTACGCACCGAACTTCAAGGGCTTTTCACGAAGGCCGACCAGGGAAGCTGGGCGTTGGCACTCGCAGAATTCTCTGTGTCTCCGCATTGGTTCGTCGCTGCCTTCGACCAGTATAATTACGGCAATCCGGTTGAAGAGAAACGCATCCATTACTTCACCGGACAGATCGGTTACAACCGAGGCTCCAACCGAATCGTGGTCGGTTACGGCCGTCAACGTGCCGGTATCCTCTGCGTCGGAGGCGTGTGCCGGAACGTCCCCTCCGCCAACGGCATCACCCTGTCTATTACTTCCAGTTTCTGATTCTAGCTCCCATGAACAGCATTCCTCGATTACTCGTTGCCGGTTTCCTCCTGCTGGCATACGGTTGCGACAAAGTCGGATACCCTTATGTGACACCCGGAAACGCGGAGGTGGACTCCCTGGATGAGAATACCATCATCGTGAACGGCGACACCTTCACCTTCGGGCAAGATAATTCGGCTGTGGTCCGTAAGGTATTGCTGGAAGACTATACCGGACACACGTGCGGAAATTGTCCCGCAGCCGGTCAGTACATCTCCAACACCCTCGCTCCTGCTAACGGTGAACAGTTGGTAGCCATCGCCGTTCATGCCGGCGACTTCGCTCTACCGACCACTTCACAGCCGAACCAGCCGGCCGGTTCCTTTCAGACCGACTTCCGTTGCCAGACGAGTAATGCTTGGAACGTGAAATTCGGAGTCAATTTCAATCCCTGCGGCATGGTCGACCGGGTCGGCTTTACGGACGGTTCACACCTTCTTCCCTATCTGGTATGGTCGTCCATGATCAATACGCAGAAGCAGCAGGTTGCTGACCAGCGAATCCGCATACTGGCCCACCATGATTCCACGACCGGTCTGGTCCGTATCGCAGTCAAGACAGAGGCGGTTCGCGCTTTCAACCGGAACCTGAAGCTGCAGGTGGTTGTGACGGAAGACAGTGTGGTCGACTGGCAGACCTGGTATGGACATATTCCGGAATATGAACCGAATTATGTGCACCGTCATGTGCTTCGCGGTGCTGCGAACGGCGATTTCGGAGTGAACGTATTCCAAGGCGCTACGCCCGTCGGGTCAAAAAGCATCAAGGGCTGTGAATTCCAGTTGCAGCCATACATGGATCCGCACCATTGCAGTGTCGTCGCTTTCCTTTTCGACGCGGATACGGAGGAGGTTGTCCAAACCGAGGAGTTGCATATCACGGAGTGATAGGAATACCCGATTCCTTATGATTCGATTAATCCCTTTCCTGCTGCTTGCAGTTGTTTTTTATTTCAGCGCAAATCTTTCGTCTGCGCAGAGTTTCCGTCTTGGTCTTCGCGGAGGAATCACGGCCACGCAGGTGGATGGCGATCAACTGCAGGGGTTCGACAAGGGCGGACTTCTGGGCGGGTTGACACTCAGCCGTCAGGTGTCGGAACGCACTTCAGTAGGCATGGAGATGTTCTTCATACAAAAAGGGAGCCGGAAGCCGCTCAAGAAGGACGATAATTCCTATTATCTGATGCGTCTGACGTATTTGGAAGTCCCTTTTCTGGTGCGCTGTGATGCCGGCAAGAAATTCATCTTTGAGACGGGACCGGCGTTCGGTGTGTTGGTTCATTCAATGGAGAAAGACCAGATCGGTGTCATCAACTACGCACCTGCTTTTGAAAAGCGCGAATACTCCTTCAATGCCGGGATGGGCTACCGCTTGTCGGATGAGCTGGTATTTGACGCCCGCTACAGTTTTTCACTGTTGCCGGTAAGAAGATTCGAATCAGCCCTGAATTATCTGTATTGGGACCGCGGACAGTTCAACTCCGTTTTGCAACTCTCCCTCAATTACGTGTTTTAAAGAATTTCCTTCACCCGCACGGAACCTGTCATACACTACTTCCGTATATTCGGGGTTGATAACGTATTATGATGAAAGGAGCGAGCGCCGCCTACCGGCCATCCCTGTTTGAAAGTCCGGCCATCGATCAGGTGGGAGTGGAGGAGCGTGTCGCCCGGCTGGGCAAACGCAGCATCAAGAAGGAATCCAAAATGCATGCGTTGCAGTTGGCCATGAGCATGCTGGACCTGACGACCCTGGAAGCGAAAGATACGCCCGGCAAGGTACGCCAGCTTTGTATCAAGGCGATGCATCCGCACGAAGCGGTACCGGGAATTCCATCGGTCGCCGCTGTCTGTGTGTATCCGAATCTGGTGCGTGTCGCCAAGCAGGCGCTCGCCGGTTCAAAGGTGAAAGTCGCCGCAGTGGCCACCGCCTTTCCCAGCGGGATGTCTACACGTAAAGTGAAACTGGAAGAGACCCGTTGGGCGGTGAATGAAGGTGCCGACGAGATCGACATGGTCATCTCCCGAGGACATTTCCTCGCCGGTGAATACAACTATGTCTTCGATGAGATTGCAGCCGTCAAGGAAGCATGCGGCAACGCACACCTGAAAGTGATCCTTGAAACCGGTGAACTGAGCACGCTGGACAATGTTCGCCGCGCCAGCGATCTGGCCATCGCTGCCGGCGGGGATTTCATAAAGACCTCTACCGGAAAGATCCAACCGGCTGCGACCTTGCCCGTAACATTGGTCATGCTCGAATCCATCCGTGACCATTACTACCGGACCGGTCGGATGATCGGCATGAAGCCGGCCGGCGGCATTTCCACCGCAAAGCTGGCATTACAATACCTGGTCATGTTGCGCGAAACTCTCGGACAGGCCTGGTTGACGCCCGATCTGTTCCGTTTCGGTGCCAGTGCCCTTGCCAATGATCTGCTGATGCAGATCATCAAGCAGCACACCGGAATCTACCAGAGCATCGACTATTTCTCCAAGGACTGAATCAACCACTAAGCGATCGCCCGCAAGTAATGAAAACGACAAAGAAAAAAGACATACGCATAGCCTTCAACGGCGGTTGGGACTATGCTCCTGCGCCCGAAAGCAGCGATCATGCCCGTATCAGTGATTCCTATGACCTCTTCATCGACGGGAAGTGGATTCGTCCCGAGTCCGGACGTTCGTTCGACACCTTCAATCCCGCTACGGAAAAACGTCTCGCCTCGGTGGCGGAGGCAGGAGAGAAAGATGTAGATAAAGCGGTCCGCTCCGCACGGAAAGCATTCGAAGGTACCTGGGGCAAGATGCCCGCACGCGAGCGTGGAAAATACATTTTCCGCATCGCCCGCATTCTGCAAGAACGTGCCCGCGAGATGGCGATTATCGAATCGATGGACGGCGGAAAGCCGATCCGCGAATCACGAGACATCGATGTGCCGCTGGCCGCCGCCCACTTTTTCTATTACGCCGGCTGGGCCGACAAACTTGACTATGTACTTCCCGGCCGCCAGCCGCAAGCGATCGGTGTGGCCGGACAGATCATCCCGTGGAATTTCCCGTTGCTGATGGCCGCCTGGAAAATAGCACCCGCATTGGCCGCCGGAAATACGGTCGTGCTGAAACCGGCCGAGACCACTCCGCTTACTGCGCTCAAGCTGGCGGAGATCATCGCCGAGGCGGATCTGCCTCCGGGCGTCGTCAATATCGTTACGGGAGCAGGCACGACCGGCTCCGCGTTGGTGCATCACCCGGGCATCGACAAAGTGGCATTCACCGGTTCTACCGAAGTGGGCAAACTCATCCAGAAGGCCTTGGCAGGCAGCGGCAAGCGCTACACGCTGGAACTTGGCGGCAAAGCGGCGAATATCATATTCGAAGACGCTGCGATCGACCAAGCGGTGGAAGGCATCATCAACGGTATCTTCTTCAACCAAGGCCACGTCTGCTGTGCCGGTTCGCGGCTCTTCGTGCAGGAGTCCGTACTTAAAACCGTCGTTCGGAAACTTCAAGACCGCATGGAGACGCTGATCGTCGGTGATCCGCTCGACAAGAATACCGATATCGGTGCCA
>JBJOMA010000151.1:0-6947 GCA_046052625.1 Bacteroidota bacterium | reverse complement strand
CATGTCCTCGGAATGTTGCTGATGCTCCTTAACCGCTTGCATACGGCCGACCGGGAGGTCAGGGCAGGGGCCTGGAACCGTGAGAAGAACCGGGGTGTCGAATTGCAGGGAAAAACTTTTGGAATAATTGGTTATGGTCGGATGGGATCCGCTGTCGCACGGCGGCTGTCTGGTTTCGGCTGCGAGGTCATCGCCTATGACAAATACTTGGAAGAGCTGCCTGATACGAATGCCCGCAAGGTTGCTCTTGATGAGTTTTACAGAAAAGCGGATATCGTCAGTCTTCATGTTCCGCTGACCGAAGAGACGAACTATATGGCCGATGCCTCGTTTTTCAGAAACTTCGCGAAACCGGTCTATATTCTGAATACGGCAAGAGGACGGTGTCTGCGTCTGGCCGATCTGGCAGGCGCATTGGAATCGGGACACGTTTTGGGCGCCTGTCTGGATGTCCTGGAATACGAAGACTTGTCTTTTGAGCGGTTCTCCATCCAGGATTCCGCATTTTCCCGGACTGCAGAATGGGAGCGTCTTATCGCTGATGAACGCGTGGTTTTTTCCCCTCATGTAGCCGGTTGGACAGTCGAGTCCTACCGGAAACTGTCCGAGGTCCTTCATGCAAAGATCCGTGAAGCTTTTCCGGCTTGAAGAGGGCACGGAAGGATCCTGACGCTGCCGTATTTACGGGTTTCATAATTTTTGGCCAAGCGTCGATACGACTTGGAGAACCTTGCTATTTTTGCAGGGAAGGATTCCGGTCATTTTGCGCACCTTTAGTATCTTAGAGATACATTATCGGTTGAGATGTCCGGTTGTTCCGCCATATAAGTTTTGGATAAAACTGTCATGTACCGTTATTATCGTTTCATCTGTTTTTCGGCTCTGCTTTTTTTAATGCCTCTGGCATCGAAAGCAGTCTGTCAAAACCTGATTGTCCAAAACGGTACGACCATTTGTCAGGGCGCCTCCTTTACCATCAGCCTGACCAATGCTAGTCCGGTCTCCGTCCTCTGGTCCACAGGTGCGACGACCAATTCCATTACGGTCAGTCCCTCCGCCACCACGACCTACTATGTGACTGTCGATGACGGTTCGGAGGTATGTACTGACAGTATCACCCTTGAGGTGGCGCCGGAGTACAACTATCCTCAGACCGTATCCCGTTGTCAGGGGCAGAGCTATGTTTTACCGAACGGGACGACTGTGACCAGTTCCGGAACCTACGTCTCGAACCTGCTTACTGTTTTTGGTTGCGACTCGGTGATCAACACCACCGTTACCTTCTATCCCACCTTCGCCACCTCTCAAACTGTTTCCCGGTGCCAGGGGCAGTCGTATGTATTACCAAGTGGAACGACGGTTACCGTTACCGGCAGCTATATCTCCAATCTGACCACCGTGAGAGGTTGTGATTCCGTCATCACTTCCAACGTCACCTTCTATCCGGTCTATAATTTTCCCCAGAGTGTTCCCCTTTGTCAGGGAGATTCTTATGTCCTGCCGAATGGGAATTCCGTTTCCGCCTCCGGCACGTACACTTCTGCTTTTCAAACAGCGAGGGGCTGTGATTCGAACTATGTCACCACTGTGACGGTCTATCCGGTCTACTCTTCGACCCAAACGGTTTCCCGCTGCCAGGGTGATTCTTATGTACTGCCGAACGGAACGACGGTCTCGACCAGCGGCACCTATGTCTCCAATCTTTCTTCCATCCGCTCATGCGATTCGGTCATCACGACAGTCATCACTTTTTATCCGGTCTATTCCGGGAGTGAGACTGTTTCCCGTTGTCAGGGTGAATCCTATGTATTGCCGAGCGGAACCACAGTAACCACTACCGGCGTTTACACCAGCACGTTGAACACTGTCAGGAACTGCGATTCGGTCATCACGTCCAATGTCACCTTCTATCCGAATGTGACTCGGACGGAATATGTGTCCACCTGCCAGGGAACCCCCTACATACTGCCCAACGGGAACTCGGTGACGACTGCCGGAACTTATACGTCCGTGCTCACCACATCGCGTGGTTGTGATTCCACCATCATCACCAATCTGTCTGTCCGCAACACGTATTCAATCGTTATCGACACGAGTATCTGCCAGGGGCAATCCTATGTATTGCCGAACGGCAATACGGTCACTGCCGCCGGTACTTATATCAATACGTTGACTACGTCGTTGAATTGTGATTCGGTCATCACCACGAATCTTACGGTCAACCGGATCTACAATCTCTACCGAACTGCAACCATTTGCGATAACGAATCCTACCTGTTACCGAGCGGACTGGTTGTTTCGGCAGCGGGTACTTATTCTTCGCGGCTGCTTTCCAGCCGCGGTTGCGATTCCACGATTGTCACCACGCTGGCGGTCAATCCTTCCTATGAAATCATTTATCCGGTCGACATTTGTCAGGGAGTCCCTTATACGCTACCCGGAGGACAGGTCGTAACCACCAGCGGAATGTATCGCGATACGTTCGTTTCCCAGCGATCCTGTGATTCTGTGATAGTCACCGACCTGACGGTCAATCCGGTCTATACCATTAACCGGACCGATTCTATCTGTCAGGGTCAGACGTACGTGCTTCCCGGCGGCCGTGTCGTAAGTCTGGCGGGTACCTATACCGTGACGCTGACTACCGTTGCCGGCTGCGATTCCATTATAATTACCAACCTCAGGGTGAATCCTGTTTCTACGGTACCGTATTCCACCACCATCTGTCAAGGCGAAGTACACTACCTGCCGAACGGAGATACGGCGACATCGACCGGCATGTATGCCCGTACGATCCGTTCGTCATTGGGCTGCGATTCAACGGTAATGACTTCCTTGACTGTCTACCCGGTTTATTCCATCCTGCTGGACGAAGCCGTCTGCCAAGGTCAATATTTCCAGCTTCCCGGCGGTTCCCTGACGGATACAGCAGGTACGTACCCGGTCATACTATCCACGGTAAACGGCTGTGACTCCATGGTGACGACTAATTTGACCATCAACCCGGTCTATCAGAGTTCGCAGGCCCCTGTCATCTGTCAGGGTCAGCCCTTCACACTGCCGGGCGGTCAATCCGTTTTCACCGCCGATATCTATATCGATACGCTTTTCACCGAGAGCGGATGTGACTCTATCATCACCACGGATCTAACGGTTAACCCGACCTATCGGTTCACCCGTTACGAGGCCATCTGTCAGGGAGATTCCTTCTTGCTACCGGACAACGTGGCGGTCTACGCGGCCGGAACCTATCAGGTCACTTTTCCGACTGAATTGGGTTGTGATTCCACTATCATCACAAATCTCACGGTGTTTCCGGTATATACGACATTCGTCGATACCACCATCTGTAGCGGCGACACCTACTTGTTGGCGGACAGTAGTCAGGCTTCTGCTCCGGGGGCTTATCCGGTGTTACTACAGTCCATCCGAGGGTGTGATTCGACGGTGATAACCAATCTTACCTTACGGCCCGTTTACACGGTCGATGTGTTTGATACGATCTGCCTTGGGGATGTCGCCTTCCTTCCGGATGGACAACCCATATATGCACAAGGCGCTTATCCCGTTACGCTCACCTCCTCCGTGAACTGTGATTCCGTGGTCATCACCAATCTGACGGTGAATCCGATCTACAATATCAGCAGGAACGTCACCATCTGTCAGGGTAGTGCCTATGTATTACCGAACGGACAAGCGGTGACGGCCTCCGCCACCTATCCGGTCGTACTCCAAACAGTCGACGGATGTGACTCGCTTATCGTTACAAATCTCACCGTACAGCCAAACTATACTATCAACCGACCGGTCTCCATCTGTCAGGGAGATACATTTTACCTGCCGAACGGTTTCCCTGTATTTTCGGCTGGATTTTACACTTCCAATTACGTCACCCAGTATGGTTGCGATTCGATCATCCGAACCATTGTGAACGTCCGGCCGGTTTACAACAGTTCGGTTTCCGCATCTGTCTGCCAGGGTACTTCCTACCGGTTGCCCGACGGACGCAGTGTTACTGCTGCGGGAACTTATACCAGCAGTTTTCAAACAGTTTATGGCTGCGATTCCATCATCGTCACCACTCTGACTGTCTACCCCACCTTCACCACTAGTCGTAACGTTTCCATCTGTCAAGGCAGCTCATACATCCTTGCGAATAATACCATTGTCACCCAGTCGGGGACCTATACCGTGACGGTGCCCACCATCAATGGCTGTGACTCTACGGTGACGATTCATCTTTCTGTCGGCAGTGTCATTTCAAACACCGTGTATCCTTCCATTTGTCAAGGCGAGACTTATACGTTGCCCGGCGGACAGATCGTCGGCTCATCCGGAACCTACAATGGTAACTTCACCACTTCCACCGGATGTGATTCGGCCGTAACATACGTGCTGAGTGTCTATCCTAATTACGATTACCAGCTGGTAGAATCCGCCTGCGACAACCAGATCTACCTGTTGCCAGACGGAACGCCGGTTACATCGTCCGGAACGTATTACGTGAATCTACAGAGTTCCGGCGGTTGCGATTCTTCGTTTACAATCTACCTGACAGTCAACAGTTCATACAACGCCACTGTGAATGCCACCATCTGTCAGGGACAAGTATATACGCTGCCTAACGGAGGACAGGTCACAACGCCGGGAGGCTATCTCACTCCGTTCATCACGCCGGGAGGCTGCGACAGCACCATCTTCACCCTATTACAAGTCATTCCTCCCTCTACCTGGAACCAGAGTGTCGACCTTTGTATCAGTGACACCTACCTGCTCCCGGACGGAACCCCGATCGATTCCGGCGGAATCTATCAGTCGACGGTCACCGGTTCCAGCGGCTGCGACAGCCTGGTTTTCACCTTTGTCACGATGGTAGGTTTCCAACCGAGTACAATCCAAGGGGCTTCCGTAACATTGCATTGGAGTCAAGAAACCTACCTCGTCCCTTACGTAGCCGGAAGATTCTATTTCTGGACGGTGACCGGCGGACGTATTCTTAGCGGGCAAGGCACTAACAGCATCGTTGTGGAGTGGGACCAGGATGGGATCGGATCAGTAGTGCTGAACCAGTACGATACGCAGTGCTCGTATTATGATACGTTGTCTGTCAATTCGCTTTACACGTCCGTATCGGTGGCTGCCGATGCGGGACAGTTGTCCGCTTTCCCGGTGCCCTTCACGGAACGTTTGATGGTCAACTGGCCGCAAACGTTACATCCGGCCGCTGTCGTGCTTTATGATATTGCCGGACGAATCGTTCTGGAGCAGGTTGTGGAAGCCGGGTTGCAGGCCGAACTGAACACGGCGGATCTTGCTCCGGGATGTTACCTCTTGGGACTTAAAGGCGAAACCGCCTCTTTGCTGCGGGTGATCAGGCAATGACCTGATCTCCCGGTTCTCGCAACACCAGTTGCGCCGTTTGGCGGCTCCGTTGTTCAAGCAGTATTTCCCGGCCTTTTGTAAGCTGTTCGATCGTCGAAGGGAAATAGTGACGGACCGTTACCAGCCGAAGATGCTCGTTGTATTTCACCTTGAACTCTTTTCGTAATTCTTCCGTCAGCGCAGGGATTTTCATTTCATCATTGTCGGCACAGACAGAGAAGCTGATGGCAGAGTTCTGCATCAGGTTCATTTTGACATTGTGTCGGGCGAAAACCGAGAATATACGACTGAGATTCTCCTCGGCGATAAAGGAGAAGTCTTTGGCGGCGATAGAGTAAAGGATCTGGTCCGTCTTGAAAATGAAGCAGGGTACCAGCGGCTTGGTTGATTCGAATTCTCCAATCAATGTGCCGCGTTCTTTAGGAGCCTTGAAAGAGCATACGCGCAGGGGGATCCGTTTGTTCTCCAGCGGCTTGATCGTTTTGGGGTGAATGACCGTCGCTCCGTAATAGGTGAGTTCGATCGCGTCGAGGTAGCTGATCTGTTCCAGTTTCACCGCGTCGTCGTAGAACTTCGGGTCTGCACTCAAAACACCTGGAACGTCTTTCCAGACGACCATTTCCTCGGCATCCAGACAATACGAAAGGATAGCTGCCGTGTAATCGGAACCTTCACGACCAAGCGTAGTGCTGAAATTCTCAGAGGTGGAACCGATGAATCCTTGCGTGATTATGATCGGGGAGGCAGTCAGTCTTTCGCGGATCTGCTTACGGGTAAGCTGCTCTGTCAATGTCCAGTCGATACGTCCTTCGCGGTAGGTGTTATCCGTTCGGATGAAGTCCCGTGCGTCCAGCCATTCCGCGGTGATGCCGGCCGATTCAAGATAGGCATGGACGATAAGCGTTGACATCAGTTCACCGACCGATACGATCTGGTCATACGTCCAGTTGTAGTCTTTCCCGGCCGGCTCCTCTGTCGTCCATTCGATTTCTGTAATACAGTTGTTGATGCGGTCGCGGACGGGATGATTCGGCGGGATGTCCAGTCCGTCCATGATGGATGTGTGGAAATCGCGGATCTGACGGATGCTGTCTTCAAGGGAGCCGTCGGCGTTCCTGTAGGCTTTTACGACCTTTTCAAGCGCGTTCGTTGTCTTGCCCATCGCGGAGACGACCACTACCAGTCGCTCACTGGTGAATTGACTAAGGATTTCGGCCACATTGCGCACGGACTCGGCGTCCTTGACAGATGCACCGCCGAATTTGAAGACTTTCATGCTTGGTGTTGTTCGTTGATTTCCTGGCCGGCTTCGTCCGAACCGATCCAGTTGAAGAATAAACGGTATCCCAATGCAAGTATTACGGCACCGGTGAACAGGCCGATGATTCCGGACAACAGGAATCCGCCCAAAGAGCCCAGGAAAATGATCAGCGTAGGAACAGGCGCACCCTTGCTCAGGAAGACCGGTTTCAGGATATTATCTGAAAACATGATGAGTATGAGCCAGACGGAAAGCGCTACCGCATGTGTTGTGCCGAAATGAGAAAAGGCATAGATCATTACCG
>JBJOMA010000150.1:0-7768 GCA_046052625.1 Bacteroidota bacterium | reverse complement strand
GGATACACCCTGAGCTAGCGTACGATAGGATACCGGATTGAAGCGAAGCAGTCCGCCGTCCTGCGGACGCTGCGTCAGCACGTCGTAGTGCGCTTTGAAATTGGCCTCGTCGGAAATCGGGAAGGCGAAAGCGATACGCGGCATGATGTTGACCTGCGGATCGTAACGTTCGAAGATGTTCTCACGGATGATGGCATCCTGCACATCCTGGGTGTTCTTGATGTATGGCTGGATACCGTTGGAGTTTCCGGCGCCTTCGATCAAAGGAGTAAGGTCAGTGATCTCATTACCTTGTGCATCGTACCACTGGTCGTTGTTACGGAAACCGACGATTTCCGTAGGATTATTCACGCTGTTGACATAAACGGCGTAGTCGCTTCCGATGTTGTCAGGGATATTGCCCAACGCACGTGATTCGGCGTCTCCGGCATTGTATGCGTCGAACAGCAGGTATTTGTCGCGCAGCACATACTGGTTGGCATCGAAATAGTCGACGCGGACACCGATGTTGAAGGTCAGGTCGTTGAAGTTGAAGCGGTCCTGGATGTATCCTGCGATGTAGGTAGGACGGAACGCGTCGATATCGCGGGTGAAATTACGGTTGACATCCTGCTTGTTATAGTAGTCCATCAGTCCGGGCTTGGAGGACAGCTTGTTGCCCAGGTAATCGTAACCGTAGTAACCGACCAAGCCGCCGAGTTCGTCAGGAGTGAACATGTCGAGACGGTACTGGGACGGGAGGATCGCGTCGGTCTGAACGGTGTCGCTCATGGACAAGCCGAGCTCCCGGCGGATATTCTCGTAGAAACCCGGAGCGGCCTGACCGATCAGGTTAGTGGTGGAATCGTAGGAAGCGAGATAGTTGACATAAACGCTGTCGCCTACATAGGTGTAAGAGGCGGTCGAGGCGTCATACCCGGTAATGTTGGCATTGCCCAAGAAACGAGCAAGTGACCAGAGACTGCTGGCAGCAACACTGTAACCTCGGTCGATCCGCTGTTCTAATTCGATACCGGCGATGATGTTGTGTTTCTTGATGTCACCGGAGATGGAGGCGACGATGCGGAACTGCTCGTTGTCCGACTTGCTGTAGCCGTTACGGACGCGACCGGGGGTCGCCCAGAGACCATATACGTTAAGTCCGACACGATTGTCTCCGTTCACAAGACCCCCGCGGAGAATGACGTTATCGTACGAGTCCTGATAGCCACGCGTACCGAAAGGCTCGGTCAATTCATAATATTGCGAAGTGTAGTTGGCGGTGACCGGATTGGGGTCGTAATTGGGATCGCGGTAGAAATTGTACGCCGTATCCACATTGGCGATCAGAGTGAACACATTGGTGTCCGGGTTTTCCTGGATATAGAACGGGATGCTGTTGCGCGTGAACTGTCCGAGGTACCCGTATTGAAAGACGTTGTCGCGGTGGACGTCGCTCTCGGAAATCGCCGTGTTACGGGAATAATCAGCCTGAAGTGTATAGAAGAAATTCTTGATGCTGCTGGATGACTTGTCCGTGCCCTGGGAACCGAAACGCTGGGTGTATTTGGCGAAGACACGCCAGTTGTTTCCGGAAGTGATCGGGTTCTGGTCGTAGTTCATCAACGAGTAGATGTCGATGTAATCATGACGGCTGAAACGCTCGAATGAACCGCCCAGGGTGATGTTGGCGTTCTTGGTAGGCGCCAAATCCACCTTGCCGTTTAAACGGTAGGCATTCGAAGCTACGTTCGGACGGGCATTCTGGGTCGTCAGGTCGTCATACGTAAAGAAATGCGACTTATGGATGTAGTTGGCCCCGAACGGTGAACGCACCAGCGGATCCTGCTCAACGCTCCTCAGTACGTCATCCTTCACTACATATATAGGAATAGCGGACGGCGCAGGGTCGTCATCGTGCTGATATTCACCTGCCAGGAAGAACCCGGCGGCGGCACTGGTCTTGTTTCCTGCCGTATCACGACGGACGACGATCGGACCGGAAAGGTCGAAAGCAGCCAAACGGTACCCGTAGTCATCGAACAATTCGGATGTCGCCAATTCGATGCCTCCGTTGAACTCACGTGAGGGACCGCGCGTGGTGATACTGATGATACCACCCGTAGCGTCACCGTACTGTGCCGGTACGCCACCCGTAATGACGGTAATCTGTTCCTGACCTTTTTGCGGAAGACCGACACCGCCGCGGACCTTGATACCGTCTACGAAATAGACCGTACCGTCGGAACGTGTACCGCGGATGTTCAGGGCGTCTCCCTGGTCCTTCTGGAATACACCGGCCGTCTGAGAGGCGATGGAGTTGACATCGCGGGTCGGAGCAGACTGGATCTCCTCGTAGGTGACCGTCTTGGCGCTGGAGGGGCTACCTTTGTCGATCAGCGGAACACTGTATTCCACGATATCGACCGCCTTGATCTCTACTCCTTTGGCGAGCTCGAAGTTGGCGAATGCAATATTATCGGCGGAGACGAGCACACCGTTGATCTGCTTGGGGCTATAGCCCACACAGGTGACCTTTACATCATACCTGCCGGGATTCAGCGGCTTGATGGAGAAGTTTCCGTCGAAATCCGTTACCGTCCCCTGCACCTGTGTCCCGTTCAATAACGCGGCCACACTGGCAAAAGGCACTCCCTCCCGGCTACCCACTTCGGTCACCTTACCACGGATCTCTCCGGTCTGGGCGAATGCGGATACACAACTGAAGAAGGCAAGAAGAAGGAGCGGTACATATACCTTACGTCCCATAGTACACCTGTTTTTTATGAGTGGATGTATTTTATGAAGGAGGTAAAAGTAGGGATTCAATCAAAAAAACAAAAAAAAATAATTCCGGACCGCTTGAACAGGAATCCCATGGCCCAAAGCGACCGGCCGGACAGGAGGCGCTTTTCAGAGGCACAATCCTTATCACCATCCGCCCCGAATCACTATCTTTAGTGCTGTCCGTGATCCGGTTGCGAGTTATCAACAAAACACCTGTTACCATCGCAATAATTCTAAATTTGCGACCCACTACCCTTAGAAATACTGTCCTATGCGTCTAACTTCCCTCGAAATCAAGGGATTCAAGAGTTTCGGCGAAAAAGTCGCCATCCACTTCGATAAAGGAGTGACCGCCATTGTCGGTCCCAACGGCAGCGGAAAATCCAATGTCGTGGACTCCATCCGGTGGGTACTCGGCGAACAGAAAACCCGCCTGCTCCGCTCCGAAAAGATGGAGAATATCATCTTCAACGGAACCAAGAACCGGAAACCCGCCTCCATGGCCGAAGTTTCCATGTCCTTTGAAAACACCAAAAACATCCTTCCTACCGAATATTCAACGGTTACGGTCACCCGTCGGCTCTACCGCACCGGCGAAAGCGAATACCTGCTGAACAACGTCCCTTGCCGTCTGAAGGATATCACGGACCTCTTCCTGGATACCGGAATCGGATCGGATTCCTACGCGATCATCGAACTGAAGATGGTTGACGAGATCCTGAACGACAAGAACAACGCCATCAAGAACCTCTTCGAAGAGGCGGCCGGTATTTCCAAATACAAGATCCGCCGTAAACAGACGTTCCAGAAACTCGAGGACACCGAAGCCGACCTGAGCCGCGTCAATGACCTGCTCTATGAAATCGAGCGGAACATGAAGTCGCTGGAATCCCAGGCCAAGAAAACGGAGCGATATTACAAGCTGAAAGAGACCTACAAGGAGCTGAGCACCGAACTGGCCGTTTTCACACTCTCCGGCAGCAAGCAACTCTTCGACGATCTTCAAAACCAGGAAAACCGGCAGCAGGAAGAACGCGTCATGCTGGACGCGCAGATGAATGAATCGGAAGCCCTCTTGCAGGAAAAGAAGCTCTTTTCACTGGACAAGGAAAAAGAACTCGCCGAACTGCAGCGTGCCCTCAACGAACGGGTGAACACCATCCGCCAGCAGGAAAACGACAAGAAAGTCAGTAACGAGAAACTCAAATTCCTCCAGGACAAGGAATCATCCCTCAACCAGCAACTGGTGCAGGACAAGAACAACCTCATCGCCACCCAGGACCAGATCCGTATCGGCGAGGAGGAGAAATTCAACGAAGAAGTGCTGTTGGAACAGCTGACGGTTCAGCTGGAGGAACTGAAGAGCCTGCTCGACGATTCACGCAGTCGCCACGACCAGATGAAGAGCGACCTGCATCGTCTTACCAATGAGGCACAGACGATCCAGAAGTCGATGCACGAATCGGAAAAAAGCCTGGCCGTCACTCAGGCCCGGAAGGATTCCCTGCTGAAAGAGATCGAACGCCTGACCGTAGAACTCTCGACCAGCGAGTCGGAATTATCCGCTCTTTCCGGCAACGAAGCGGAGAGCCGCCAGCGGAAAGAGGACCTGGACCGAAGGTTCAACGCTCTCCGTGAAGAGGAAGAGCACCTCGACCGCGAGATCCTCCGATTCGAGGACGAACTCAAGGCTTCCAACGAGTCCGTCATGGGATGTTCCCGTAAACTGGACGCCCGTCAGAACGAATACAACCTCACCAAGAGCCTCGTCGAGAACCTGGAAGGCTATCCGGAATCGTTGCGGTACCTCCGCAAGAATGCCCAGGAAGGCTTCCGCGCTCCCCTGTTCTCCGAAATCCTCAGTTGCGCCCCTGAATACAAGACCGCCATCGAGAATTACCTGGACCCGTTCATGAACTATTTCGTGATCGAAGACATGGAAGCGGGAAGCCGGGCGGTAAACGTTTTGGCGGAAGCGGAGAAAGGCCGCGCTAATTTCTTCATCCTGCAGAATTTCGAAGACGCCTCCTCCCCTTCCTCCCAGCCGATCGACCGCTGTATTCAGGCGATTGAAATCCTGGACGTGGAAGAAAAATACCGCGCTCTTTGCGCTAACTTGCTCCGCAACGTATACATCGTCACGGAAGACCAGGAACGCACGCCGTTCCTCCAGTCCGAGAACCGCTCCGCAGTCTTCATTTCTCAGAACGGAAAATACTGCAAGACCCGTCACACGCTTTCCGGCGGTTCTGTAGGACTCTTTGACGGTAAGCGCATCGGCAGGGCAAAACACCTGGAAACGCTTGCCAAGGAGATCGAAACCCTTACAGCGGAACTCGAAACCCTACGTACGCATCACGAACAACTACAGCAGTCGCTGCAGGAGAACCGTCGCCGACGCGAGCAGACCCGCTCCGGCCGTAATTCCACACAGCAGGAATTACAGCGTGCCGTCCAGGAGCATACGACCTTACACAACAAGACGGAACACCTCTCTTCCGGCATCCTCAACAACCGGGGCATCCTTGAGAACCTCAATGGCCAGCTCTCCTCGATCGACGCGGTCCTTGAAGAAGACAACCTGAGCTTCCAGGAGAAGGCGGCCCTGCTTCGCAACCAGTTCGACCAGATCAACAACGAAGTGGCCGTATTACAGGAGCAGTTCAACACGTTGACCGAAGACGTCAACACGCGCTCGGCAGGCTATAACCAGCACCACATCCAGGTCATCCAGCAGCAGAACAAGATCGCCAACATCATCCGCGACCTCGCTTACAAGAACAACCTGCTGGAATCGCTTCAGAACAACATCGCCACCAACACGACCGAAGTAGAATCGGTCCAGGAACAGACCCGCACGCTCATCGAATCTTCTGCCGAGTTCGACTCCCAACTGATGGAGCTCTACCTGGAGAAGGAAATCGCCGAGCAGCAGGTCGCCGCCGTGGAGGCAGAATACTTCTCTTCGCGCGGCGAACTCGACGGATTGGAGTCGAAGATCCGCCAAACACGCCATCAGCGCGAGGTATGCGATCAACTGGCCCAGTCCGTAAAGGACAAGACCATGGAGCTGAAAATCCAGCTGAACTCCCTGAAGGAGCGCCTGAGCGTAGAATTCGGTATCGACATCAACGACATCCTCGAACGCGAACCTTCCGCAGAATGGCAGGAAGAGGACTTGCGTGAAAAAGTCAACAAACAGAAGAACCAACTGGACAACTACGGACCCATCAACCCGATGGCCGTAGAAGCCTACACGGAAATCAACGAACGCTATACGTTCATCACGACCCAGAAGGAAGACCTGATCAAAGCGAAGGAGTCGCTGCTGCAGACCATCGAGGAGATCGAGAAGACCGCCAAGGAGAACTTCATGACGGCATTCCACCAGATCCGCGAGAACTTCATCCGCGTCTTCCGTTCACTCTTCACCGAAGACGACGATTGCGACCTGGTACTGCTCAATCCGGAAAACCCTACGGAATCGGATGTACAGATCATCGCCAAACCCAAAGGCAAACGCCCGCTGTCCATCTCCCAACTGTCCGGCGGAGAGAAGACCCTGACCGCAACGGCGTTACTCTTCGGAATCTACCTGATCAAGCCGGCCCCCTTCTGTATCTTCGATGAGGTCGACGCGCCGCTGGACGATGCCAACATCGACAAGTTCAATAACATCATCAAGAAGTTCTCGAAGGACTCCCAGTTCATCATCATCACGCACAACAAGCGCACCATGTCCGCCACCGATATCATCTATGGCATCACCATGGTCGAGGCAGGTGTGACACAGGTAGTGCCGGTCGACCTCACCGAGATGGCCGACGCCTGATCACGTTAAAACAATTGACATGAAAAACAGCGGCTTCACGTCGCTGTTTTTTTTCACCCCGCTAATGGAAGGGTCATTCTTGCAGGAAGGATTTTTTTGCGACTAAAAGCAATTAAGCCGCTTCGATTCGAAGAGTGGAAAAAGCACGCGGCCACGATACCGTCGCCGCGTGGATCGGAACCCGGGCAGCCGCTAAAGAACGCGATGAATCCGGTTCGTAGCGGACCAGCCGGAAAATATCCTTTATTGCGTCCTCACTGATTCAGCGACTAACAACCGTGAAATCCAGGGGAATTCGTTCGCAGTATTGAATTGTCAGAACTGCAATACGATCGAATGTGCTTTACAGGAAAAAGCCGAAGTAATGTTTACAGACGATTCAGGAACTCCCGTCACGGAGTGACCGCCATCACGAAATTCAACTGGTTGGATTCAAAGAGCGGGAAATCAAATGCGTCAACGAATCCGTCGCCGTTCAGGTCAGAACCCAGGTACCCGGTGGAGAAAGAGATGGACTGGTCTTCGTAAAGCGTATAATCGTAAGCGTCCACGAATCCATCCTGGTTGATATCACCGGTGAACAGCGCGTAATCGCCGGAACCTACATTCGCGATATTACTCAGGTAAGTCTGGGATGCAGAGGAGGTGAAATCATAGGTCCCGTTGATGGACATGGTGACAGGAGCAGCGCTCCATGCTTCGACACTGTTCCGATGTTTGACGACCAGCCAGTAGGAATTACCTGCAACGGAGGAAGGAAAGATGAAGGTGGCATTGCCGGTCACATCGACAATCCCGCTCAAGGAGGAGACGATGATAGAAGGATCCGTTGTGCTGCGCAATTCTGCGACAATGGTGTCCACATCATTCGCTCCGGCAGAAACACCTGCATTCGAAAGCGCAGTCGACATGGAGCCGGAACCGACGTAGAACCCTTCCAGCAAGACGACCAGATTGTACGGAACCGTGCAAGGAAGCGCGTTGGCAATAAGACTGGAGGGGGAACGTCCGTCCGCATCACCTGCAGAATACAACTCACCGTTGAAATACGCATCACCGGTGAATACCCGATTAGGATAGAACAGGTCGTAGTTGGCCGTACAACCGCTGACACGCCAGGAGATGCTGGTACGTAGCCTTAACGGATTTCCATTCTGTACGTAGTTGAAT
>JBJOMA010000149.1:0-5820 GCA_046052625.1 Bacteroidota bacterium | reverse complement strand
CGGACAGAAAATTCGCCGCCCGTGCCACCGTTATCCAGCGGCACCCCTGTCCTGCGGAAATATTTTTGAGCCAAAATATCGGTAGCGGTCTGTGACCAACCGACGGGAACCTCGACTCCATGCTGTTCGAATACCGGAAAACCGCCAGGCGCATCCACTCGTGCGACGCGACGTTCATATCGGAATAAATCAAAAGGCGAACAGGAAGCACCCGTTAAAAGCCTTTTGAAAGTCATTCCATGAACAGTATCGCGTTGCATATTCCGAAGTTGATCAAAAGGTACACCCGGAATGCAGTCCGGCAAGGGAATCAGAAAACCGGAGTGCCGGAATGCGTGTAGGCATGAAAAACCAACATGGGAACGGAAGAATGATTCACGAGCTTCTTAGTAAGACTGGAACCGGTGAGCCGATCAAAGAAGTTTCTTCGTCGCATGGAAGTCACTACCAAATCATAATTCGATTTTTCAATGAATTCGTTGAGCGCCGAATGGACGGAAGGTCCCTCGATCAGTTCAAACGAAATCTTATCGTAGGGAATATTCTTCTGCACCTGGTTTTTAAACCATTCCATCAGCCCTTTTTCCACTTTTCTATCACCTTGATGCTGAACGTGTGCCACTACGATTTCAGTGCGGAAAACTTTGAAATACTGGGAAAGCAAGTAAATGGACTGGAAGTCGTTATCCGCAAAATCAGTAGCAAAAAGTATCCGTCGGGGGTCGCTGAAACGAACAGCGGCGGGAACCGATAAGATCGGGCAACCGCATTTTTCCATCAACTCCGCCGTATTGGTTCCGAGAATGGCAGAGATCCCTTCTGCCCCATGCGTTCCCATAACTACAAGATCGACTTCCTGTTGCTTGGCAAAATCAGCAATTGCATCCACCGCAAAGCCTGTACCGATCGCGGTTTCAATCTGTCGGAAACCGGTAGAAGCCATCACTTCTTCTACAAATGCCATTAGCCTTTTTCGCGCCAGTTCCTCCAGATCAGATTGGCTCATCGCCGTTGCGATGCCATGCGGATCGACCAGCGGAAAATGCACAGCATGATAGACCGTCACCCGGCAACCGACTTTCTGGGCAAGTGAAACTGCGTAAAGGAGCGCATTGGCGGATTCCGATGAAAAATCGGAGGGCACCAAGAGCTTGCGAATGGGGTGGATATTCCTTACGTTCATGGGATAATTTCGAACTAAACAAAGGTATATAGGGCAAAATCTGCTGCTCATGACATTTGTCATGTCCTGAACTGATATCCTTCCCGCATCTTTACAACTGAATTTTTGAGTGATTTATTTAGTGGTACACTACCAATAACTACCCAGAACACTTCCATTGAATTCGCGAAAAAAAAATATCCTGATCGGCTCCATCGGCCTGGCAGCACTGATTTTCATCGGCAGCATTTACCTGCCTGACTCGGCGCATGTGGAGTTCCTGTACCCGCTGATCGTCCTGTTGACCATATCAATTCCGGACAACCGGTCCACATTCGATGCCAGCGTTGGCCTCACCCTGCTGATCATCGCAAGCTTTTTCCTTCGAGGATCGGGCATTGATTCCGAGGACGTCTTTTTACCGTACCTGCTTCCCGTATTGTTCATCTGGAGTTTCACGTTCGCCATCTTCAAATACAAGGAGGCCCAGTTCAAGCTACTGAAAAGCACGGAACACCTTAACGCGATGTTCCAATTTGCCAACGAGGGCATCCTTATCAGTAATGGCAAAGGAGAGATCATCATGTCGAATCCGAAGATCTCCGATCAGCTCGGCTATTCGGACGGAGAACTGATCGGCCTGAAAATAGAGACATTGGTACCGGACCGTTACCGGGAAAAGCATCCGGACCACCGTCGGCAATACTATGGCAAGCCGATGAACCGTCCAATGGGAAAAGGACTCAACCTTTCTGCCCGAAGAAAGGACGGAACCGAGCTTCCGGTAGAGATCAGCCTTAGCACTTTCCGGATCAACACGGAGACCTACGTCATCAGTTTCGTCATCGATATCACTGATCGGTTGCATCAGGAGAAGCTCATCCGTAAAGCGAACGAGGAACTGGAATTCCGGGTTATATCCAGGACAATGGAACTTGCTGCAGCGAACAAATCACTTGAGCAAGTGAACAGCTCACTCAAGGCGGAGATGCTCGAACGGACGAAAGTAGAGGAAGCCTTACGGGATACGGAGCGTCTTTACAGCACCATTGCCCACAACTTTCCGGACGGTATCATCTGTGTACTGAATAAAAACCTCGAAATCGTATTCATCGACGGTCAGGAATTGGACAACCTCGGCATCCAAAGCATAAACCTCTATGGCAGGAACTGGAAATCCATGGAAATCTGCAGCGCTAACAAGGTCGATGACATGGAATCCATTTTCCGTAAAGCGTTTGAATGGGAGAGCTCGAATGTCGAATGTGCTTTCCGTGACCGTATCTACAGCATGAGTGCAGTACCGCTGCCCGACACCAAAGGGAATGTCCGGGAAATCCTGATGGTCATACGCAATATCACCCGTCGCAAGCGTGCGGAACTGGAGATCCTTCAGTCACTGGAGAAGGAACGAGACCTGAACGAGATGAAATCCCGTTTCGTATCCATTGCCTCCCATGAATTCCGTACACCCTTGAGTACGATCTTGTCATCCGTCTCCCTGATCGACCGTTACCATTCATCGGAAGACATGGAGAAACGAGGCAAGCATATCGACCGGATCAAATCATCCGTAAAGAACCTTACGGAGATCCTCAATGATTTCCTTTCTCTGGAAAAACTCGAAGCAGGAAAAGTGGAGGTCCACCCGGAACCCGTAAATGTGCAGCAGCTGTGCGAAGAATTGACCGAAGAATTACAGGCCATAGCAGGAAAGGGTCAGAAAATCATTTACCGGCACCATGGAAATTTGTCGACTATCATTTCAGACAAGCAACTGCTGCGGAACATATTCATCAACTTGCTCAACAACGCCATCAAATACTCCAACGAGGACGGCATTATTGAATTCAGCTATTCCATTGACGGAGAAATCCGCTTCGATGTACGGGATTCGGGGATCGGAATACCTGAAAAAGACCAGGCGAAACTTTTCGACCGCTTCTTCCGGGCGACAAATGCAACTAATATCCAGGGAACAGGCCTTGGCCTGAACATCGTGCGTCGCTATGCCGAACTGTTAAACGGAAAAATCGATTTCATCAGCGAGGAAGGAAAAGGGACCACCTTCACGCTCCATTTACCTATAAAGCCTTAAAACCAAACCAACCGTAACATGAAAAAAATCCTCCTTATCGAAGACAATCAGCAGATGCGGGAAAACACCAGTGAAATCCTCGAGCTGGCCAATTACAACGTCCATACCGCACCCAACGGAAAAGCGGGTGTCGATCTCGCACTCAAAGAAGTCCCGGATCTCATCATCTGTGATATCATGATGCCTGAGCTGGACGGTTACGGCGTATTATATCTGCTCAGTAAGAATCCGATCACTTCGGGAATCCCCTTCATATTCCTGACCGCGAAAGCGGAAAAATCGGACATGCGCAAAGGAATGAGCATGGGTGCCGACGACTACCTGACCAAACCTTTCGAGGAAATGGAACTTCTAAATGCCATCGAGGCGCGGATTCGCAAGAATGAAGTCTTCAAAAAAGAATTCGCCAAAAACGTAGAAGGCCTCAATGAATTCCTTGCCAATGCGAAAGGCCTTGAAGAACTGACCCGACTTTCTGCCGACCGCAAACCGCATCACTTCAAGAAAAAAGATGCCATTTACATGGAAGGGGACGAAGTGAATGGCATTATCTTCATCAATAAAGGAAAGATCAAGACCTTCAAGTCGAATAATGACGGGAAAGAATTCATCACCGGAATCCATTCCGCCGGAGACTTCATAGGCTACAACGACCTGATTGAAGACGTAGAACACCGGGAGACCGCGGAAGCCTTGGAGGACTGCGAAGTGGTTATCATTCCCCGGCAGGATTTCTTCTCATTACTCTACTCGAACCGGGATGTAGCCGCCAAGTTCATCAAGATGCTGTCGAATAACCTGCTGGAGAAAGAGGAGCGACTGCTCAATCTAGCCTACAACTCAGTCCGTAAGCGGGTAGCAGATGCATTGCTCACCCTGCAAAACCGATACACCCTGAATGGTCTCCCCCAGCCCTTTGCCGTTTCCCGGGAAGATCTTGCCAGCATGGTCGGCACTGCGACCGAATCGGTCATCCGGACCCTTTCAGACTTCAAGGAAGAGAAGCTAATTGAAATAAAAGAGAAGAACATCGTCATCTCCAACGGAGAGAAACTGGCACGGTTGAAAAACTGATCTTCATTAACCTTTCATAAAAGCAAAACCCCGACCGAAAGGCCGGGGTTTTTACTACCCAACAATCACCGTGCTATCAAGCGACGGCGATCTCTTTCACTTTGGCAGGGCTGGCTACCGTCTTGACGACATTCAACTTCAATACGCCGTTATCGTAAGCGGCCTTGATGGAGTCTTCTTTCACGTTCTCCGGAAGGGTGAAGGAACGGAGGAACGAAGTGTAGTTGAACTCTTTACGGGTGTAGTTCTTATCCTTCGTAGCTTGCTCCGACTTCTTCTCCGCAGAGATCGTCAGGACTCCGTTTTCAACTTTTACATGGAAATCCTCCTTCTTCAGCCCCGGAGCCGCCAATTCAATCTCATACGACTTATCCGACTCGGATACGTTGACCGCAGGAATCCAATCTTTACGGAAGAAATCATCGAATTGAAGGTTCTCGTTTTCAAAGAAATCAGAGAGCATGTTGCGCATGGCCGGAAAATAACCGCCGTTTTTTCTTAAGAGTGACATGGTTTTAGGGATTAATAGTTTAGTGAATAAGTTGATTTACACATCAAAATTACCCCAAGACATTGCCCTCATGCATGACCTTGGTCAAACCTGCGGTTGATGTTTATCAACGGGAAACCGATTATAATGCGGGCCGATCGTCCTGCTTGAAAGACAAAAGGGGAACGCGTACACGATGGGAAACAAGACGTGTCACACTGTGGGAGAACAACGTCTCCGGAAAATGACGGTCGTGCGTGAACAAGACCAACAGGTCGGTAGGAAATTTTTTCACGAACCGTTCCAGGCCCTTACCGATATCTGTGTCTTTGGCGATATAACCGGAAAGTCCCGGATACTTCAGCCTTGTCTTGATCTTACGGGTCATGGCTTCTACGCGTTCATCATCGTGCAGCAAATGACGATCATCCACGAACACCATGGAAAGTTCCGCTTCATTGGCACGGGCGAAAGGCAGAATAGCGGAGGCAGCACGCAGGTTGTCTTCGTGAAGATCCGTAGCATAAGCGATACGGTGAATACCGGAATACTTGGCATCTGCCGGAATAGTGAGCACGGCGCACGGCGCATCACGGACCACTTTTGCAGCGGTACTTCCCATCATGATCCGTTTCCACTTGCTATCGCCGGTGGCTCCGATTACAATCAGATCGACACCTCTTTCCGCAGCAACCGCCGGAATGGTTGTCGCCGCGACGGCCTGCCGTATATCGGTCTCCATCCGAAGTCTCGGATACCTCTTCATCAACCGCTTTTGTAAACGAGCCAGCTTTTCGCCGGACATCTGCATCAACTGCTTTTCCGTTTCCCGGATGGCTTGGACCGGTGTCTCCTCGAAAAGCGGCGGCAATTCATAGCAATGCAGCAACAGCAAATGAGCGTCTGCCGCATCCGCCAATGCGGAGGAATAGAAAACAGCCGCCTCTGAATTTTTCGAAAAGTCGACGGGGCATAAGATTGACTTCATGGCTACTA
>JBJOMA010000148.1:0-9624 GCA_046052625.1 Bacteroidota bacterium | reverse complement strand
GGCCGGAGCCACATAAACAGTGACCGGTGATGAAGTGGAATAACAGTTTTGGGAAGAATAACTGCGTACCCAGTAGGTTCCTGCAGTGTTGACAGTGATGGATTGGGTCGTATCGCCGGTCGACCATAAATAGGAGGCGGCATACGTACTGGTAAGTATAACGGATTGACCGGCAATGATCACGTTCGAACCGCTCAGGTTGATTCCGGGCGGTTTCGGCGGGAAGCAGCGGTTGTCGTTTACAGCTACAGGTCGTGAACTGGCAGTGCAACCGTTCTGGTCGGTGACCGTGAAGCTGTAACTGCCCGGTTGATTCACCAAGATGGATGAGGCGGCGGAACCGTTGCTCCATTGGATCGAACTTCCGATGTAGGAAGCAGTAAGCGTGACATACGGATTTATGAAACTCAGCTGACTTGTGCCGTTCTGTATGACATACGGAACAATCGGTGCAGGCAATAAGGTGGTGATCACGTCGGCCGACTGTGCGGTACAGCCGTTACTTCCCGTGGCAGTCACATGGAAGGTGCCGGCGGCGGAAACAGCGATTGAACGCGTCGTCTCTCCATTGGACCAGTTGTAGCCGGGCAGCGGATCGGATACAAGTAATACGGTACTTCCCGGGCAGATGGCCGTTGATCCTATGAGGCTGACAACGGGTGTAGCGGGTACCGTGAGGACATTGACCGTAACCGGCGAAGCCGTAACAGAACATATATTACCGTTCGTAGCGGTGACCGAATAGGTCCCCGAATTGCCGACGATGATGCTGTCTGAAGTCTGACCATCGGACCATAGTAACGTCCCGGTAGAGGCTGTGGTCAGCATCACTGTTCCGCCTTGGCAGAAGGTCAACGGTCCAATCGAATTGATGACAGGTGTGGTCGGGTAAGGGACAACACTGACCGTGAAAGGTGTGGAAGTAGCAGAGCATCCGGAGGTGGTGACCGTTACCGAGTAGGTGCCGGAAGTGTTGACGGTGATGGATTGTGTGGTTGCGTTGGTGGACCATCGGTTTCCTGTACCGGCACTCGAAGAGAGAGTCACCGTTCCGCCCTGACAGAAGGTGGTAGGTCCTGCTGCATTGATGACAGGTGTTGAAGGAAGCGGATTGACAGTGATGGTCTTTGCACTGGAAGTGGCCGTGCAGTATCCGTTGGTGACGGATACTGTATAGCTGCCGGAAGTCGTGACAGTGATCGACTGTGTCGTCGCTCCGTTCGACCACGTATTGCCGGTTGTAGCGCTCGAGGTGAGGTTCACGCTGCCGCCCTGGCAGAAGGTAAGCGATCCGGAAGCGCTGATGGAAGGGGTCGAAACCGAAGGGAAGACCGTGACCACCACCGGCGAGGAAGTGGCGGAGCAACCGGAGGAAGTAACGGTGACCGTATAGGTTCCGGCTGTACTGACAGTGATGGATTGCGACGTGGAATTGTTGGACCAGCGGTTGCCGGAACTTGCACTTGATGTGAGGCGAACACTCCCTCCCTGGCAGAAAGAGATCGGACCGTTCGCGGTGACTGTCGGAATCGCAGGTATCGGATTAACCGTTACGGTGCTCAAGGGTGAGGTGGCGGAACAGTAGCCGTTGCTGACTGTCACCGAATAGCTTCCGCCCGTTGTGACGGTGATTGACTGCAATGTTGATCCGTTGGACCAAGTGTTACCTGCTGAAGCGCTGGATGTAAGCACTACGTTGCCTCCGCTGCAGAATGTAAGTGGACCGCTTGCAGTAACGGTCGGAACGGGAACAGCCGCGTAGACATTTACAGTCGTAGCTGCGGAAGTGGCCGAACAGCCCGCAGCGGTCGTGGCCGTCACCGAATAGCTTCCGCCGGTGTTGACCGAAATGGAGGCTGTTGTCGCATTGTTGGACCAGCGGACGCCGGTGGTGACGCTGGAGGTAAGCGTTACACTTCCGCCCTGGCAGAACGATAGCGGACCGGAGGCGGAAATGAGCGGAGTTGCCGGAAGCGGATTGACGACCACAGATACGGACGAGGACGTAGCGGCTGCGCAGTAACCGTTGTTAACGGTGACTGAATAGGTTCCGGAAGAGGAAACCGTTATTGCGCGTGAGGTGTCTTGATTCGACCAACGGTTGTAAGCGGTGGCGCTCGATGTGAGCGTGACGCTTCCTCCCTGACAGAAGGTGAGCGGTCCGCTGGCAGTGACGGTGGGTGTGTTCACCGGTTGATAAACGGTCACGACTGTCGGCACCGAGGTGACCGTACAGCCTGAATTGGTGACACTTACCGTATAGGTGCCTGAAGACGTGACGGTGATTGATTTATTATTGGAACCGGTGGACCACCGGTTTCCGCTGTTGTAATTGGAAGTCAGGACCACTGATCCGCCCTGACAAAATGAGACCGGTCCGCTGGCAGTTACTACCGGCGGAACTCCGTTGACGGTGACCGTGGTGGCGCTCGAGGTTTTGGGAGGGCATACGCCGTTGGAGACTGTGACCGTATACGTACCTGAACTGGAAACGGTAACAGACTGAGTGGTTGCTCCGTTCGACCAGGTGTTATTCGTAGCCGAACTGGAAGTCAATACCACGCTTCCGCCGGTACAGAATGTCGTAGGTCCGTTGGCGGATATTGTCGGGGTTGCTACTGTCGGATAGACATTGACAGTGACCGGCGATGAGGTAGAGGTACATCCGCTTGAGCTGGTTTGGGAAACGGTGTAAGTCCCAGAAGTGTTAACGGTTATTGACTGCGTTGTGGCACCTGTCGACCAACGAATGGCTGTCGAGAGGTTCGATGTAAGCACGACACTGCCACCTTGGCAGAAAGTCAACGGTCCGCCGGCAGAAATGACCGGCGGTGTTCCGGGTTGCGTGGCCGTGGTGACCACATTGCTCGAGGTCATGGAGCAAGCGCCGTTGGTGACGGTCACACTGAAGGTGCCGGAGGTGTTGACCACGATGGAGCGCATCGTGTCGCCTGTCGACCAGCGGTTATTGCTCAGTGAACTGGAGGTGAGTGTCACACTGTTTCCCTGGCAAAAGGTCAACGGTCCGCCGGCGGAAATCGTCGGAGCAGTGAAGGTCGGAGATACCCTCACAGACACCGGGGAGGAGGTGGCGAAAGCCCCCATGGAATTGGTTACCCGAACGGTGTAGTTTCCTGCTGAAGAGACTGTGATCGATCGGGTAGTGGCGCCGTTACTCCACAAGTATGCAGTGCCCAGGTTCGCGGTCAGTATGACTGACTGTCCCTGGCATAGATTGGTGGATCCGTTCGGGGTGATGATGGCGATCGCTTCGATCCGTTTGGGCATGTAAGTGTATGAAAACCACTGATACCCTTGCAGGTCGATGTATTGCTTGAAAGCGCCGGTGTCGGCCGCGAAATCCGCAGAATATGTCTGCCACGGTTTTGTGACGGAATTGGTATCCAGCCATGGTCCCATATAAGCAGGTTTGGAACAGAAGATAGGGATGATCTTCACCGGCCGATTGATCGATGCGGCATAGGTCAATCGGGTACGGGAGTAGGAGTATACATCCGAATCATCCGGACGGTAAGCGTGCAGCAAGATGCGGTCGGCAACGGAAGCGACATCCTGCATCCGACCCTGGTTCGGCCATCCGAGATAATATTCCGTCGTAGCGCCGGTGGCGGTAGCCATGGAGTCGATTCTCAGGAACTCCTGCCAGGAAAACGCCCAGGCACCTGCCGTATCACAGGTGTAACCGTTTGGTGTCAGGTAGCGGCTGCAATAGAAATTGTTTACGGAGCTCGATGTCCACCATTCAAATTCGAAGTTAAAGACGTCGAAGCGCTCCAATTGGGAAGTACGGCTTTGGTTGTACGGGACGACATCGTCACTGAAACGGTTGGAATTTTCTCCGATAGCTCCGACTTGGTTGATTCCGTAGGACGTTTTCGCCCGGCGAATGAAGGCTGCGAGCTGGTTCTTCTTGACAGCATCGGTGAAATCAAAGGAGCCAAGGCTGTAAAAAGCGATATAGTTGAAAGCATTTCCGGATGCGTACCAGAGTATGGAATCTTCCACGATGGTGTCGCCGATCCAGACGTCCACATCGCTCAGGTAAAATCCTCGGACGTTGGCAGTTTGCGCTTGGGCAGCCTGGGTGATCAGCATGAAAATGCCGAGGACGAATGCTGCGAAAGTCGATTTCATTTATGAGTTGGTGATGGCAAATTTTTAACGGGAAGTACAAGTTAATTCATTGTTAATTAGAACAAAAGACCCTGTCGAGGAATTCCATGAAAGCATCGAAAAAGATGGTAGAATTGCTGTAAAGCGTGACTAAAAAAAGGCTTTTTCAGCCTTTTTTTGATATTACGGTACCAGTCTCCTGCAAAGCGCTATTAGGGCCGTTTTTCTTTTTGAAAGCGGGAAGCGCTCGAGGATACTGTTCCGGGCTTTATCCCCTTTTTTCGATTCATCTTCATTCATTGCCTGCCGGAGCAGCTTCTCCAGTTCATCCATATCCCGGTGTCGAAGCAGGTAACCGTTTTCCCCGATGATTTCAGGTATCGAAAATACAGCCGAACCGATCGGAACGCAGCCGCAAAGCATCGATTCGCACAGCGCATTCGGAAATCCCTCTGCCATTGAAAGTTGCAAGTAGAACGTATGACTGCAATAAGCTTTCAGTAGTACGGCATCATCAGCCTTCGGTAACAGAAGTACATTCGGTGGCGGGTTTTTGAAAACTGACGGATCGTCCACGCCGATCACGGTGAATGTACAATCCGGGAACCGGCGGGCGATCTGTAGCACCAGATCAATGCCTTTCAGTGCCTGCTGGAATGGGAAATGGAATCCTCCGCTCACCGTAAGAAAGGAACGCGGCTGCCGTAATACCGATGGGACCGGTTTCCATTTATCGGGATCATAACCGTTGGGAATGGAGGTGTGCGGCGTACTCAGTTTCGGCAGAAATGCTTTTATCCCCTGGTGTGATGGTTCCGAGTTATCGTAGGTATACTCGCTGAACCAGAGGGATTCATGCTTAGGTGCTATGTGATTACACAGACGGAACGACCAGCCGGTGAAAATCCGCAATACTTGCTTCTGGAAATTCCCGTAACCGATGCCCGGAAACGAGTGACAGTCGGTACCGCCGCTGATGATGAGTAATCGCTTGCCGGTCAGTCTTGAAATGACCGCAGGCAAGAAAGTGTGATATCCTGCGAACTGCGCTACAAACAAACGTGAGGAGAAAAGATGTCGTAGAAGAAATCCAAGCTGTAAAAATAGCAAGAGCGGCGTTTCTGCCTTTGATTTTGAAGTAAAGCTGAATGGAACTACCGTTCCGATGCGCTGAAGGATTTCAATATCCTTATCGACGAAACTGGATGAACCGGTATGGAAGTACAGAACGGTTGTTCTCATCGGCCACGTTCAGGGTTTACGTGCTACTGTAAAAATTCCTTCCGAGGTCAATTTTCCTTTGGGTAAAGTAAACAATCTTGAGTCTGTAAGGCAAAACAGCTTGCCGATCACCTGAAGGCCTTTTATGAAAAATCTCTTCGCCGATCGGAATGCGATTTCACCGCCTTCAGCCGGAACAAGGTTAACGCCGAATGTGAGACTGGAGAAATATTCGGCGGCTAATGGTTCCAGACCGCTCTTCTTCAGATGGGCAGTCAAAGTTTCGATCGAATGTATGACGTGAATGTCATACACCGGTTTGTTGAATTTTTTCTGCAAGAAACCGGTGGGACCGTTCAGGTTCGGGACCGTTGTGATAAGGATCCCGCCCGGTTTAAGAAAGCGGGATATAGCAGTTAAGACGGCTGACGTATCTTCAAAATGTTCCACGACGCCGAAAGAACAGACGACGTCAAATTTTCCCGTCATATCCTCTGGAGGCGCAAACAGGTCGCCGTATCGGATGTCACCGGAACAACCGTCCCTTGAAAGGATTTTTCGCGTCTGCTCACAACCGAATTCAGAATAGTCGATTCCGGAGACCTTATAGCCGAACCGCCGGTTGAAGTAGCTCAGCCAGATGGAATTTCCGCAACCGACCTCCAACAGACGCTGCTGCACATCGCCTTTACTTGCAAGATGCTTTCGGAATAATCGGTCCATCTCCTCGACGATGTAACTGGTCGGTTTGTCGTCCATCAATGCGGGCGAAGGAAGTGCTTCTGTGCTCTTCCAGAAGGAGGTCCAATAGTCAGCGCCGGCTTTATCGTTATCGACAGTATTCATACTCGCTACAACTAGTTAACGGGTGGCACGTGCTTCTACGCCGTTACCGCCGATGTTCACCCAGATGTTATTTCCACCCAATCGCTCCAGTTTTTTACGGATCTGTCCGGGTGTCTTCAGGTGCTTGTAATAATCCGTCAGCGAGTCGTAACTGTCCAGTCGGCTCCACTCCAAATGGAAATCGTATCCTTCGGAAGGGTAGGTGTGGATGTATTCCAGAAGAGGAGATACGCGGTGTATGAGCCACCAGGCCGGTTTGTTGTTACGTGCTTTCCAGTGCAACGGAAAAAAGAAATCAACCAGACTGTCGACGATTTTTTTCGATCGGGCCGGCGGCATGCGCCTTAGCAACTGACGGTAAAGCGGTTTCAGGTTGCCGTAATAGGCCAGCCGCCAGCGGTAATGATCGATGACCAGTTGCCCTCCAGGCTTCACTTTCTGCCACAAGGCATCGATCGTACGGTTGCTGTCCGGTGTATGCTGGATGACACCCAGACAAATCACATAATCAAAGGATCGGTCCGGGAACGGTAATTCGTACACACTTGCCTGGGCAATGGCGTAGTTCGTCTTCTCCCCGATATTTTCCTTGTTAGCTTCCACCGCAACACTCAGATCCACGGAGTGGACCAATGCTCCGGCTCCGACCAGCAGTTCGGTAAAACGTCCCGCGCCGCAACCGACTTCCAATACCGTTTTACCTTTCAGGTCTGCGAGCGGAACGCCCAGACAGCGCACAAGACGCTCCGTGGTGATGGGTAAGTGAGAATGACTGTCTAACTGTGTCTTGGTAAAGGTTTTCCATTGCAGACCGAAAGCGGCGGCGTAGTTGTCCTCCGGAACGAATCTTGGAATGCCGTTGACGATCGGATAAGCTTCTCCGTTCGAAGTGACCAACTGCCCGTCCGCTTGGTGCAGCGGTTGGCCGGTGACAGGGGAACAATAAGGAATCATGTGGAATAGGACGGCAAAATAGCTAAAAAAAGTTATTTTTTCAGGGAAAGAGGCGATTTTGACTACTTTTACCGAAGGTCCTATGTGCGGTATAGCGGGTTTTGTCGACTTCAACAAACGTTCCGGTTCGGACGAACTGGAGGCGATGGCAATGTCCCTTTTTCACCGCGGACCGGACGACGGCGGTAAGGAGCTTTTCACAGCAGCATCAGCGACCATCGGACTTGGCTTCCGGAGACTTTCAATCATAGATCTCAGTGCGGCCGGCCATCAGCCGATGCACGATCCGGAAACGGGACATTGGATTGTCTTCAACGGCGAAATCTATAATTTCCGTTCACTCCGTTCAGAATTGGAAAAGTCCGGTCATCGTTTTTCATCCGGAACCGATACGGAAGTGATCCTAAAGGCCTACCGACATTGGGGGAACGGTTGCGTTGAGCGCTTCATCGGCATGTTCGCGATCTGTATCTATGATCCGGCGTTAAACAAGGTGTTGCTGATACGCGACAGAGCAGGGGTGAAGCCGCTGTTTTATTTTCAACGTGATGGCATACTGCTGTTCGCCTCCGAGCTGAAGGCGTTGCACCGCCATCCTGCTTTCAAAAAGGAGATCGACACGGATGCGCTCGCATTGTATTTCCAGTTCGGTTATATCCCGGCTCCTTACTCCATCTTCAAGGATTGCCGGAAGCTGGAACCCGGACATTTTCTGGAGCTGGATCTTACTACCCGTTCCGTTTCAATTACAAAATACTGGGATGCGGCTGATGCCTATCTGCAGCCCGTGCAGCAATTGTCGTTTCCGGAGGCACTTGAGCGGACGGAATCCCTTTTGAAGGATGCGTTCATGATGCGGATGGTGGCGGATGTCCCGGTGGGAGTATTCCTTAGCGGTGGATATGACAGTTCCTGTGTCGCGGCATTGATCCAGAAGGAATCCGGCACCCGTATCAAGACCTATACGATCGGCTTCCGCGAAGCCGAATTCAACGAATCCGACCATGCCCGAAAGGTGGCGGAACACCTGGGGACGGATCACCACGAATATCTTTGTACTTACCGGGAAGCGCTTGACATCGTTCCTCAATTGCCCGATATCTACGATGAGCCCCTCGGCGATTCCTCTGCCATTCCGACGACGCTCGTCAGCCGTTTCGCACGTAAGCAGGTTACAGTCGCCTTGAGTGCTGATGCAGGGGATGAACTTTTCGCCGGTTATCCACGTCATGCCAAGACGCTCCGCTACCTTCAATACCTACGGCGAATTCCTATGCCGCTGCGGAAGACCATCGCTGCATTGCTGCCTGCCGGTTCTCCCGAGATGGCCGCAATCGGTCGCTTGCCACGCTTAAAGGAAGTACTGGGCTTGCAGGACCCGGTCGCCGTATTCAAGACAGTGACACGCATCTGCACCGATCGTGAAGCGACGGCGCTGATCAATCGTTCCGTCCTTCCGTTACAGACTCCTTTCGATATTCCGGTCGCTGCCGCTTCACGCATGGATGATTTGTCCCGCATTCTCTTGTCTGAATACAAGACCTATCTGGTGGACGATATCCTCCAAAAAGTAGACCGCGCCACGATGTCGACCGGTCTGGAGGGCAGGGAGCCGTTACTCGATCACCGTATCCAAGAGTGGATGGCGACCCTACCGTCCAGCTACAAGATGGCAGACGGCCGGCAGAAGATTTTGCTGAAAGAGATCGTACACCGACATATACCTTCGGCCGTTATGGACCGTCCGAAGATGGGATTCGGCATTCCGCTGGTCAAATGGATGAAAACCGATCTTCGCGACTTGCTCGAGGACATCCTTTCCGATGAAAGCGTCAGATCGGTGGGCGTCCTTGAGGTGTCTCAGGTCCGTGCTATGCGCGAGGCCTACCTTGCGGGTCGCTTGCGCAATTTCGAAAGGCTTTGGTTCGTTTTCTCTTTCATTCTTTGGTATCGTCGGTGGATGAGCAATACTAACGCAGCATAACCACATGGGCGTCATCAAGCGGCAAGGCATCAAGAATACGCTGAGCAGTTACCTCGGTATCCTGATCGGCTTTGTCAATCTCATCCTTATCCAACCGCAGTTCCTGACCAAGGAAGAGCTCGGGCTGACTCGAATTCTGTATTCTTTTTCCGTGCTGGTGGCCGTGTTTGTCCCGCTGGGTATCGGTAATGCTACGCTGCGCTACTTTCCTTCGTTCAGGGACGAGCAGCGTAAGAATCACGGCTATTTCTCTTTCATGAATCTTTTTCCGCTGACAGGTTTCCTGCTTGCCTGCGGACTGATGCTTGTTTTCAAGGACTTCATACTCGATCAGTACCGGCGCGAATCGCCGCTCTTCACTGATTATTTCGGTTACGTATTCCCGTTGGTGTTCTTCAATTCCTTCATCAGCGTGCTGACTGTTTACTGTCAGGCGAATCTTCGTTCCACGGTACCGTCGTACTTGAATGATATCGTGGTACGTC